>JAHLWV010000047.1 GCA_019057735.1 Promethearchaeota archaeon
ATTTTTTTATATGTCCTTCCCAATTTATCTCAATTTCCCTCATGTTCATTTCACTTTTTTTTTTTTTACATTTTTTGCGTGATGGTTATAATGTAATTTCATCATTTTATAATTGTTATTATTTAGTTAGAATAATGAAATAAGTAAAAAAGAAGAATTACTTGTAGCCTTTTAAAAAAATGAATGTATAATTAAAAAATAGAAATTATAATGCTTAATTCATTGATGTTGCTAGTATTTCTTTATACTTTCTTATTGGTACAAGTTAGAATCGCCATCTTTTACTTTTTGGTCTTGAGTGAGCTGTTTTGCTAAATTTTCGTACTTATCAATAGCATCTTTTTGTAGCGTTGAGCCAACTTTGGAAAGGGCATACTCAAAATGTTTAAATTCAACATTATCAAAATCTTCTAGTTTCTCTCGTATTGCTTGCATGCCTGCTTCTCTACACAAATTTTCTAGATCTGCTCCACTATAGTTTTCAGTCATTAATGCTATGTTTTTCAAAGAAATATCTTTTTTAAGTGGCATATTTTTCGTATGAACTTCTAAAATCTTTAATCTTCCTTCATAATCTGGAGCAACAACATATAGTAGTTTATCGATTCTTCCAGGCCGTAGTAGAGCAGGGTCAACCAAATCAGGCCGATTAGTACTAGCTACAATGACGATACCGCTATTACTCTCGATTCCATCCATTTCCGTTAATAATTGGGTTATTACATTATCGTGAACAGCTGATCCTTTCCATCCTCCTCGATTAGCAGTAAGAGCTTCAATTTCATCAAAATAAATAATAGAAGGGGCTAATTCTCTGGCTTTTGCGAATATACTTCTGATATTTTTTTCAGATTCACCAACCCATTTTGATAATAGTTCTGGACCTTTAACGGTTATAAAATTCGACTTTGTTTCGCTAGCTACAGCTTCTGCTAAGAGTGTTTTTCCGCAACCAGGTGGACCAAAAAGTAGAATTCCTGCAATAGGACGAATTCCCGCTTTCTTGAACAGTTTTGGATGCATTAATGGCCATTCAATGGCTTCCTTTAATTCTTGTTTTATTTCATCCAATCCACCAACATCATCCCATGAAATTTCGGGAATCTCTCTAAGATACTCTCTTAAGGCAGATGGTTTGATTTCTTTGGATGCTTTTAGAAAATTCTTATCTCTTACAATTAATTTCTGAATGATCTCAATTGGGATAGGTTCGTCAATATTAATTTCAGGTAAAATATCTCGAATAGCATCCATTGCAGCTTCTCGAACGAAAGCCATGATATCTGCTCCAACAAAACCGTGGGTGACCTCAGAATAGTAATTTATATCCACATCATCCGAAATTGGCATTCCTCGAGTGTGAATTTTAAAAATTTCATTCCTTGCGCTTTTATTAGGAACTCTAAATCGTATTTCGGTATCAAATCTTCCTGGTCTTCTTAGGGCTTGATCAATAGCGTCTACTCGGTTTGTGGCTCCAATCACGATCACTCCCTCTCTTCCTTTCATTCCATCAAGAAGCGTAAGTAATTGAGACACTACTCGTCTTTCAACTTCGCCTGTGACATCACTTCTTTTAGGGGCTATTGAGTCAAGTTCATCAATAAAAATTATTGTAGGTGCGTGCTTTTCAGCCTCGTTAAAAATATTTTTCAAATTTCTTTCGCTATCACCATAAAATTTACTCATTATCTCAGGACCATTAATAGTAATGAAGTGAGCGTTTGCTTCTTGAGAAACCGCCTTTGCCATCAATGTTTTTCCTGTACCTGGAGGTCCATAAAACAGAACTCCTGTTGGGGGCTCAATATTCAATCTTCTGAATAATTCGGGATGTCTAATGGGTAATTCAATTACTTCTCTAATCCTTTGAATTTCATCAGTTAAACCTCCAACATCATCGTATGTGATAATTTCTCCGGAAATATTTAGAAGTGCAATTTTTTTATTTATTTTTATCCTTGTATCCCGAGTAAGCCTAACTACCTTGTCCATTGGTTTAGTATTAAGCACTACTAATCTTAAAGGGCCTAAAGTTGTTCTTCTCGGAGTTCCTCCCATATTGAGCATTCTCATAAATCCATTCATGGGGTTAGCTCCTTCATCCGATTTAATATAAGCCCCGGGAACGTCTATCAAATCTCCAACCATCACTGGTTTATCGATCAGTTTCCCCTTTATGGCATCTGCTTGCTTTTTAATGTCGTAAATTCCCTTCGTTGGTGCGAGTTCAATTTCTCTCGCTGGTTCTACGTCAATGTATCGAATTGTAACAAATTCACCAATAGTAGATCCAAGATTTAATCTTTGTATTCCGTCTATTCTTATAATCTCCTTTCCTTTATCTGCAAAGCTCGCCACAACAATACCCGCAGTTCTCTTCCTCCCGACGATTTCTATAATATCACCAGTAGATAATCTTAATCTTTCCATAATTGATTGATCTACATAGCATAAACTTCTCCCGCTACGACTTGGTTCTAACCTTTCAATTCTCAGTTTTGCTGATTTAGGCATTCCTTCGTTATTCATTTTATTAGAAATTTCTTTTTTATTTTGCTATTTTAAGATAAATAATGGTACTTTATTTTCTTTTGTATTATTTAATATAACGAGTCGTGATAGCTCGACAAAACATTGTTTAAGGTTTTAATTTCTTATTTGATGAATTTAGGCAATTTTTAGGTTAGTATACTTCCATTTATGACTTTATCTAATAAAACTAAACCAAATTTTAGATTTGTTTCTCTTCATTAAAACAGAACAATACGCCATAGTGTCAAATTAGGTTAATATTTAGATTTTGTGCTAAATATCTTTTAAAATCCTCGAGAATTGTTTTAGTATCAGTTAAATCTTTCTTTCTTTTTTTTATGAAGGATTTCCTATATTTTAATAAATCATCTTTGTGAGAGAGATTTTGAGAAACATCTAAAAGCCTTCCCACATATTTTCGAGTGATAAGGTCTAAAGCTGCTAAGTTTGAGGGATGAAGTGATTTCATAACCATTGTTGTTGTTTTTGTTGTTTTAAGATCTTCTGCAATTTCAATGATTAATTCCTCCATAAATTTGGCTGGATCAGATGATTGAGTTGAAGTATAAATTTTGAATGGGTGATCCCATTTATATTTTTTAAAATTATCAAATTTATTGTGAATTTTTTGAATTACATTATCAGGGATAGGCTTACCCCTTTTTTCATTGCGCTTCAAACATAGTTCAATTGGTGTAGATATATGGATTATATAAAAATTTATCCCTAAGTCATCAGCAATAGATTTCAAATCATGTCTCATGCTTGAATAGTAGTTTAAATCGTCATTAATAACTATTATTCCTTTCTTGAGATATTTTTTCACCTTTTCAAGCGTTTCTTCTCTTACTCGAGGTTCATTTACAAAATCGAAACTTTCTGGAGATAAAGTATCTCTTAATAAGTCTGGATCGAGAATTTTAACCTCTGTTTGAAAGTAGAGATTTAATTTTTTTTTAAAAAAGTCAGCGAAAGTGGTTTTTCCCGATGCGGGTAACCCCACTAATATAATGAGAAAATTATTTTTAATATTCAACTTACTCCTCTTCATTGAAAGTTCTTACAAGCTGAATCTTCTCTTTCCTTGAATAGGTCTTAATTTCTAGCTCTCTTTTCATAGCCATTCCTCTTTCTCCAAAAGTTTCAAAATACTTAAGTTTTATACTCTTTTTACCTCGACAAAATTTAGCGCCGGTTCCCTTTTTATGTTCTTCTAATCTTCTTTGTAGATTATTAGTATACCCCGTGTAGAATCTCTTTTTATTGTTCTTCGCAATCGTTTCTAAAATATACACATAATAAAGAGACATAGCAGAATCACTATTTGTAAGATAATTTTTCAACTATTTATTTTTTTTGGCAAAACTATCGCATTTTATCCTTATTGAAACAAAATCTAAAGATTCGTAACACATATTTTGTGATTACCAAATTAATCTACTAAAAATTAAATTTATTAATAAGAACTTTTATAATTTTTAAAGGAAGTGTTAGGTTTTTCTGGTGAGTTACTTTTCCTCTAGGTATTTGTTTGATTAAGTGGGATGAGGTTCTTGGTGGAAACATATACATGAAGTTTCCGGAAGAATTAGATGTTCTGGATAATGCAGTGCAACAGATCCAGATTTCACATAATTTTATCGAATCTTACATCACTATTGAAGAAAAAAATTGGAACTCAATTTCGTATTATAACGAAACTAGGGAAATAATCATCGTATTAGTATTAGATAAGTACGATGATGCTTCAGATTATACTGTTATATTAGATGAATTTAAAAAAGAGCTCGAGTTAGAACTAAGCGAAACTGAGCTTAAAAAACACTTAGAAAGAATCTTTAACTTGTCTTTAAACGTGTTTAGAACACGAGATGAAGTAATAGGGAAATTAAGTAATCAAGTTGCTGAACTAAAAACAATGGAATATGATCTGAGAAAACGGTTTGAGAAAATCGTTAACGCAGACCATCTTAAAGTAAAAAGTAAAATCCAATTCTTGTTAGCTGTAAATAATGAGATGAATCATAAAGAATTACATAAATTGATTGACACTAGCAAAAATTGGCTCGATAAGGTCTTAGAAACTCTTACACAGAACAAGATTATTGGATATAATCACACAAAGGACACATATTATCTTATTATATGAATATACTAAATAGCTGCTCTATAAAGAATTACATTATTAATATGTTCATTATTTTTATTATTATTAATTTATCATTTTAATTTTTAAAAGTAGTTGAATTGATAATGAACATTTCAGAAGAAGAGCAGCAAGAAGTTTTAAAAGTCTTGAAATCTCAGATGCTAACACTCTTACATGGTGAGTTTGTCAGTAAATTCGAAGAGGAATTTGCGCGATATATCGGTGTAAAGCATGCTATTGCAGTCAATACCGGTACAGCAGCACTTCACATAGCTATTGCTTCGTTAAATATTGGTCCTGGAGACGAGGTTATTGTCCCTCCTTTTACATTTATCGCGAGTGCAAGTTCAATACTACACAATAATGCTATACCTATTTTTGCAGATATTGACGATAAATCTTATACATTGGATCCCAACTCTGTTAGGGAAAAAATTACTGAAAAAACGAAAGCAATAATCCCAGTTCATTTAGCAGGAATTGGTGCTGATATGAGCGAACTTATGGATATTGGAAGCGATAATGGAATACATGTAATAGAGGATGCTGCACAATCTATTGGAACGCTATGTTATAAAAAAAAAGTTGGCTCTATAGGACATCTCGGCTGTTTTAGCTTTTATCCCTCGAAAAACATGACTACGGGAGAAGGTGGGATGATAACTACCAATGATGACGAATTAGCTGAACAATGTCGATTACTTAGACATCATGGTGAACCAGAATGGTATGTGTATAATAGATTAGGATATAACTATAGAATGACTGAAATTCAAGGCGCGATTGGGAGAGTCCAACTAAAAAAAATAGATTCTTTTATCAGTATGAGGAATAAAAATGCAAAATATCTTTCAGAAGCAACTTCCAAATTGAATGGCATCAATCCTCCTTTTATTCCTGAATATTGCGAACCCGCGTTTAATTATTGGATTGGAAGGTTAGATCCTGATGTTTTAGGAATTACAAAAACTCAATTCTTAAACAGATTTCCACGGAGTAAGGTTCTATATCCGAAACCTCTTTATAAAACAAAATTGTTCCAAGAAAAAATTGCGTACTCTAAAGGATGTCCTTGGTCATGCCCTTTTTACAATAAAGAAATAAATTATAAAGAAGTTTATTTACCAATAGTAGAGAAAGTAACTCAGGAAATATTTGCTTTAGATATCCATCCTAAAATATCGAAAGAATCCCTTGATGAAAACATAGAAATTATGACAAAAATTTCAGAAAATTAACAATAATTTTTTTTTTATATGAAGATATTACCGGGATATTATTACAGATGATAAATAATATTTCGATATTATAGATTATGTCGTTGTCTTTGAAGAGGAATAAATTTCTCCAATTATTTCATAATATCAGCAATAGTAAGATTAGACATAGAGGACCTTTAATTTTGAGATTGTACGGCCTTTTAAATGAGGTAGACTTCGAGAACGAAAATCGATTCATACTATGTAATTTTATTGACCAAAATAGTGAGCTTTTCAGGCTAAGTAGAGATATTTACGAGATTAATAATGATGTCACCTTAAACCAGTTGTTTCTATTCGCATATAGTAAAGCTAGGATCAACAACCTTATCCCAAATCTTTATTCTGAATATATTGATTCCATCAATGCCATATCTCAAAAAATTGATACTCAATCAAATCTGTCTTAAATCTTATTTATAGATTTAAAAATACCATTTAAGGATAAATATAGATCTTTAAGTTAAGACATAATTATTAAAAATGATAATTATTATTATGATTGTAATACAAGTTAATAGTTAAACTGAACAATTATGAGCATAGAAGCGAATTATATTGTGAAGATTTGTTTACTCGGAGAAGCTAATGTTGGTAAAACTTCGTTAGTCTATAGATTTATCGAAAGTAAATTTAGAGGAAATTACAAAAGCACTCTTGGTGTAAACCTTTTAAAGAAAGATATGAAAATAGAAAAATTCGGGGATGTCTCTGCACAAATTTGGGATTTAGGAGGCCAAGAAAGTTTTAGAAGTCTTCGCAAACTGTATTTAGAAGGTGCTAATGGGGCTTTAGTGATATATGATAGCACTAAAAGAAGTTCTTTTGAAAAACTTTACGATTGGATTCAAGATTTCAAAGATGCTAGGGGAGACGAACCTCTACTTCTAATTGGGAATAAAAACGATTTAATTGATAGTATTAAGATAGAAGATAGTGAAGCTTTGGAATTAGCACAAAATTACAATATGGAATTTATATCCACCTCTGCAAAAACAGGTGCTAATGTCGAAGAAGCCTTTTTAAGGGTTATAAAGACAATTCTTGGTAAGAGTTTATAACATATGCCTTTTAGCTTATCTATCGATAAAATTCGTCACTATTTTTCATAAAAAATGACTAATTCCTTAACTCATTTATAAATGCCTTTATAAATAAAAAATCATTTATAAAGAAATACCCTTTTTAAAAGAATTTAATTTTCTTAATTATTTAAAATCATAATTATATACTCTGATATAAGATGGCAAAAAAAGAGGAAAAAGTTAAGGAAAAAGTTGAAAAAGAACTCGAGAAAGAAAAAAATGTAGACGAGGCAAGCGAAGCCGATAAAAAAGCAGGTTTAGATTATAAAATTGAGAATGTGGTTGCGACTGTCGTAGTCGAGATCACAGAAAAGATCGATTTAAATATAATTGCTCGCAAACACGCAGATGTTGAATATAACCCCGAAAGATTTCCTGGTTTAGTTATGAGAATTTTAAAACCGAAAGCTACGATCTTAATTTTTTCGACTGGAAAGATGGTAGTTACAGGGATGCGCAAAGCTTCAGAAGCTGGTAGGGTTGTGGAGAAAGTGTTAAAGAATATAAGAAAAGCAGGCATAAAAGTATCCAATCCCGAAATCACGATTCAGAATATTGTAGCAAGTGGAGATTTACACACGAAGATAGATTTAAATATGGCAGCGATCGTCATGGAATACGCTATGTACGAACCTGAAGTATTTCCCGGTTTGATCTACAGAATGCAAGAGCCTAAAACGGTTTTTTTAATTTTCAGCACAGGTCGGATTGTTTGTACCGGAGCAAAGAAGAAAGAAATAGTTAGAGAAGCTGTGAAGAAATTAAATAAGGAAGTACGCAAGTTAGGTGTCGCGAAAGAGAACTTAGGAAATCCCGACTATCAAGATATTACTTTCGTTTAATTACATCTATAAAGAAATACCATTCTTAAAAGAAATTAATTCTCTTAATTAGTTAAAACAATATTTATAAAGTTTGATGTAGATGACAGAAAAAAAGGAAAAAATAGTCGAAAAAGAAGAAGAAATCAAGGATGAGGAAGAAGAAATCAAAGACGAGAAAGACGAAATCGAAGATGGAGAAGAATTAGATTATAAAATTGAGAATGTGGTTGCGACTGTCGTAGTCGAGATCACAGAAAAGATCGATTTAAATATAATTGCTCGCAAACACGCAGATGTTGAATATAACCCCGAAAGATTTCCTGGTTTAGTTATGAGAATTTTAAAACCGAAAGCTACGATCTTAATTTTTTCGACTGGAAAGATGGTAGTTACAGGGATGCGCAAAGCTTCAGAAGCTGGTAGGGTTGTGGAGAAAGTGTTAAAGAATATAAGAAAAGCAGGCATAAAAGTATCCAATCCCGAAATCACGATTCAGAATATTGTAGCAAGTGGAGATTTACACACGAAGATAGATTTAAATATGGCAGCGATCGTCATGGAATACGCTATGTACGAACCTGAAGTATTTCCCGGTTTGATCTACAGAATGCAAGAGCCTAAAACGGTTTTTTTAATTTTCAGCACAGGTCGGATTGTTTGTACCGGAGCAAAGAAGAAAGAAATAGTTAGAGAAGCTGTGAAGAAATTAAATAAGGAAGTACGCAAGTTAGGTGTCGCGAAAGAGAACTTAGGAAATCCCGACTATCAAGATATTACTTTTGTTTAATTACTTTTATTTTTTTAAAGGATTCTCGCTTTTTTAAAAGTTGTTATAATCATAATTTTAATGCTATCGATATTTCAATCTAAAAAAAGATAATAAATACCTCTATTACTTAATTGCTAAGGATTCGCTGATTTTTAAAACAACGAAATTGGATTGGAAATTATTGAATGATATGATACTAAAAATTATTCTTTTTGAAACACAATCATAAATTCGCAATAGTCTTTACCTGATTGTAAGCTACAATCGACCTCTTGTGCAAAACAATGATTATTTGTCATCTTTTCAACGAGTCCTGCCAATAAACCTGCTTCGAACGAACAAAAACTTCCTTCTGTCTTTATGCCTTTATTAATAAGGTCCTTTATCGAAGAATGACCTTTAAGTTTTAATTGCACAATCTCTTCGGTACTTTCTGTAATCTCGACATCGCCTAGATTAAATTCAGAGATTTTTTCTTTTAAAGCATTAGGAACATTTTTTACATCATCAATTTGTTTAACTTTTAAAATTGTTCCTAACTCGTGACCTAAATAGTAGAAAATAGCCTCTAACTGATGACCTAATGCCAGCAAAGCTCCGACTTTCATGTCTCCAATCTCTTTTCCACCTTTCAAATGTTTCCTCATTTGTACTAAAATTTTTGAAAGCAATTGCCTATCCATTTTTTTATTCTCACTCTCTGTTTATATATTTGTAATTATAATTTTACGGAAGAAATAAACCCATACAATATTGCGTCAATAATATCTTCTTCCGAAATTGTAACGCACAATCTCCTATCTGCTATTATTATTGTAGGTAATGAAGTAATCTTATATTCATTAGTTAATTGGTAATTTTTTTCTATATCAATTTTTTGTATATACAATTTTTTTCCAAACATAGAAATATTTATTCTTTTTAACATTTGCTCAATTGGAAGGCACGGACCGCAATGGGAAGATGAAAAAAATAATATCTTCGGATAACCTTGCTGAAACTTTTCTAACATACATCACCTTATAATATGTGCCCGCAAATCTTTTTTTTAATTTACTGATCTTTGTATCTTTCATAAAGGTCCTTAATTATTGCTTGGAACGATTTATACACGCCATTACCTGTTTTTGCGCTGGTTTTGTAGTATCCAAGAAAATCTCTTTTATCAACAATCTCTTCTACTTTACTCTTATATAGTTCCTCGTCATTAACTAAATCCATTTTATTTCCAAATAACACGATTGGAATATTTCCACAATATTTTTTAATATCCTCATGCCATTCTGAAATGTGTTGAAAGCTATCATCAATTTCATTTGGAGCAAGAGAAAAAACAATAATTGCGGCTTTGCTACCCTTGTAAAAAGTAGGTCTCATAAATGAGAACTCTTTTTGTCCCGCTATATCCCAGAAGAAGAGTTTAACAGCGCTGTTTTCTATTTTTTCATCATATTTAGAGAACTGTGCTCCTAAAGTCTTGATGTATTCTTTCTTAAAACTCCCTTTAGTATATTTTTTTATTAAGGAGGTCTTCCCTACTCCACCATCTCCAATAACTGTTATCTTGAAAACGAAATCCTTCCTCTCTTCACTTTCACTCATAAAATCACATTTATAGTTTTAACTTGAATGTCTTTGTAATTTCTTTTACTTCTATCGAATATAAATTATAAATAGTACTTTTTATTTATATTGCTTTTTATTATTAAATGGATTCCTATAAATTCTCCAGATTTTTAAAATATCAAAGATGATAGATTACCTATGGAATTTTTAGAGAAAATCAAAGATATTATTACAGAATTCACACATAGAAAGATTACCTTAGCTATTGCAGAATCTTGTACAGGTGGGTATATTTCGAACATGTTTACCAATATTTCTGGGGCCTCTAAAGTTTTTGAGAGGGGTATAATATGTTATAGCAATGCGTCTAAAATTGAACTATTGAATGTTGATCCAGAAAGTATAAATCAAAATGGAGCAGTATCGGAAACAGTAGCAAAACAATTGGCAAACAATATTAGAGTCCTCTCCAATGTTGACATAGGAATTGGGATTACTGGCATCGCAGGACCTACGGGTGGTACGTCTGAGAAGCCTGTGGGGTTAGTATATATAGGGATTTCAACTTTCGACAAAACTTTCGTGGAGAAACATCATTTTAATGCAGATCGGATTACTTTTAAGACTAAAATATTGGAAGAAATCCTTTTACTATTGCAGAATTACGTAAAATAACTCAACAAAACTCATTCTATTTTCTTACTGCAGGGAAGAAGAACAAAAGATTCAACAAAACCTTTTTCTTTAAATATAGAAATCCTAAAAATATGGTATCTCATTTCTACTTAGAAATAAAGTGTGAAGGTCCTTTAGATGAATGTTAAAAAGATGTATGGAATTTTTTTCTTAGTGTATTTCACATTAGGAGTGTTCGAAGCTTATTTTAGTTTGTACATTCCGTTGTTTTATTACGAAATTCTGGCTGTTAATCGTAACGACTTAGCATTCATCCAATTTTTAGGTTTTTTATCGTTAGTAATAACGCCCCTTATTGGTTATATTTTTGATGCTCATATAAAATCTGAACGAAATCATAAAATATTTGTATATCTTTGCGTTATTTTGCTATGTTCGTGCTTCTCTATTTTTCTTATTAATAAAAACATACTATCATTGTATGGAATCTTTTTGGGCGTATATTTTCTTGCCAGGATGTTTATTCGTACAATTATGAGTAAGATTTTCCTCACACTTAGCGTGGAATCGCCAAAAATTAAACATCATATGATATTAATCGTAAACGGAGCAAGAGGAGTTAGTTTTCTTTTAGTGTCTTTGTTTTTCGATTTTATTATTAAAGATATCTACTCTTTACCGCAATGGGAAATGTTCTTCATGGTCGGATGGATGTTGACGTTACCATTACTCTCTATAATTCTGTTTCTGAGAAATAATACCATATTCAGCGATCAGAGTTCAAAAAATAATAAGAAAGATATTGAAAGTAAAATTATTAAAAAAAAGAGCCAGAAAAAGGTTTCATGGTTTATTATTTTCTTATATATAGCTTTCTTTTTAGCGTCTTCAGATTTAATCTTTTTATCGTTAGTTAGCTCGTGGGTTTTAACGAGATTTAATGAGTCTTCTTTAAGAATTTACTTTTCGTTATATTATGTGATAACGATATTTGCACTCTTTGGATATTATTTTGCTTCAAAAATGGCCAAAAGGATTAGTAATATCGTTCTTCTCTTTATATTTTGTTGCTTTTATTTATTTTTCCTTGTTCTTTTACCGTTTTCAAATTTTCAAATGTTCTTAGTGCTTCAATGTGGTCTTACATTTGTCGGTTATATCGCTAATTATATGTACGTAAGTATCGCTCAAACGTTTGCAGTGAAAACGCAATATAAGACTTTTGTGTATCAGCTATTATTAACATGCCAATCAATTGCAAATATTATTTTTAGTCCTGCAGGAACATCTTTATCTGCTTCTATCAGTGTGGAAGTGTTAATTTTTGTTTCTTCAATCTTGCTCGCTTTTTCTTGCGGAATTCAGTTAATTCTCGTATTGCTAAACAAAATAAAACAAATTAAAGAATT
>JAHLWV010000309.1 GCA_019057735.1 Promethearchaeota archaeon
CACTATTAAATTTGGAAGCTAAAATTTATAAAAAATTGACAGGGAAGAATACTATATATGGTGGAAGTATAACTAAGGCTTTTAAAAATTGGAAATTAGAAACCCATAAAGATTTTCAGCAAAAAATAGGTGGGAAGCCTTATTATAAAGGAATTATTACGAAAAAGTATGGAATATATTTAAGTTCTTTTTAAAATGAAATAAAAAAAAAATTTAACTAAAATTAGTTTTTAATTTAAGATTTCATCTTTTGTCTTTTGTCCATATGAATTACTTCAAGCTTTTCTCGCATTTCTTTAAGTTTTTCGCCATGGAGAGGGTAATAATACATAAAAATAAGACTGATTCCAGTGACAATTGCGGGTATTAACAAAAACAAAATGTCGATTCCAATCAATGTAGTCGCTGATTGAGTAACTGATCCGGGAACATATAAAAATACTTCTAATAGTAATGTTGCGACAATTGGTCCTAAACTGTTTGCTGGTTTTGTAAAAAGAGCGTTCATTCCTAAGAACATACCTTCTCTACGTGTTCCCTGATTAATCTCATCCTCGTCAGCAGATAAATACATTATAGGAACTACGAAAACACCGTAGCCTCCGAAAAATGTAGCAATAATTAAACCTATAATAGCAATCATGGGATTTTGAATCAGTACCAACGAGAAAAATGATACAAACGACAATACGACTTTTACTAAGCCGAATCTTAAAATTATCTTACGCATACCCCATTTTGGTCTAAGTTTCATACATAAAATGTTCGAACCATACCCTACAAGGATAAATATTATGAAGTATAGAATGGTGGAATTATCTCCAAGAATAAATGCCCATAAAAACAGATAACTAAGACCAATTGAGCTAAGAAACGTACTGCAAAAGTTAAATCCTACAAAAACTAAGAAAGACCTCAATTTTAGCGTTTCTTTAACAGATTTCCAAAAGGGAAATACCTCATCTTTTTGGTATTCCGGTTTTTCTTCGCACAAATACGCTGTAAGCCATAGGAAGAGAGTAGAAACAACAGCAATTATAATCATCAAAAATTGAAAACTTTGAGATGTTGGCTTCATATCCCCTAAGATAAGAAAGAAAGGCACTACAAAAATAGCCCCAAAAACTAATGAGAGAAAGTGTCCTTTGTTCCTCTCATCAATATCTGATGTCATCTCAGGTAAAAGCGCCATCCACACGAGAACAACAAGAGTTAACATTGTATCGAATAAACAGATGCTTATAACATAATGAAGAAAGATCACTAGCTGATTATCAAAACTCCATGGAAACCACACTAATAAGAATGTGAGAGCCCATATTGGTGCACCATATTTAATGTATACTATTCTACGGCTGCCCCATTTTTTGCGGTTCGTTCGATCAGACAGTTGGCCCAAAAACGGGTCATTTAGCGCGTTTATTGTCATGTATATAATTTGTCCAAGAATAAACAATCCCGGTAGTAATTGCAAATCATCGTAAAAGAGTTCCACATATTTGAGACTAAATACATAGGCTAATAATCCTGCTGGTATCGCCCCAATTGCATATCCCCATAAATTACGAGAACTTAATTTATCTTTTTTAATATCTGACAACATAAATCACTTTTTTTATTTTAATTTTTTTTTAAAAAACATGTTTAATCTCAATTTCAGAGTTTATATGCTTTTATATTTTTTTAAGAAATGCAAAAATTAATGTTTAAATAAACAATTTATCACCTAACCATGGAAGATTTATATGAAAGCCTCTTGAATAGACTAAATGGCGTTAAAAGTTTAGTTTTTATGGGGATTGGAGAAGAGAAATTAAGTGATGATGGTCTAGGACCTTATATCATAAGCGAGTTATTAGAGTATTCAAACGAAAATGTTCTATTCATAAACGCTGGAACAGATCCCATGGCTCGAATTGATGATGTTGTTAATTTTAAACCTTCATACCTGATTCTTATAGATACTTGCACGTTAAATAAACCTCCAGGAACGGTTGCAATATTAGAGCGCGAAAATATTAAAGAATATGTGCCTATATCTACTCACACAATTCCAGTTCACATTGTTATAGATTTAATTGTTGAAAAATTACCAGAACTGAATGTTTTTATGATTGGATTTGTTCCTGAAAGTCTTGAGGGTTTTGTGGAGTTAAAACTTTACAAACAAGATGAGCTGACTCTTGAGGAGCGATCAGTTAACATTGATCTCCCTTTTTTTGAATTAAATCTGACTAAAACAATAAAAACGGAAGCAGATAAACTCATAGAAATAATTAGGAAGTTAATTAAATCATTTTAAGGTTTGAGATTCATTCTTAGATTCTTTATTGTAATGGTTTACAATAATATTGATTGTGTCTGAAACGATTTGTTTTTCCTTTTCATCTAATTTACGCTTTAAACCTTCAAGAAACTTCAATGCTTTATCAGCTTCTCTTAAATTTCTCACGTGATCAGAACCCTCTTTATTTAACGAGCCTCCCCATGCCATTATAATTCCTTCTAAATGTGTAGTTTTTATTTATTTGGATCTTCTATTATCTTCGTGAATGGGCGAAGAAATTCTTGCTTCATGTTGATTTTATTTCTAAACTTATCTATTCTCATTAATGGAATCAATTTTTCATTCATTCTTTTTGCTTTTTCGTCATTTTGCGGGAAAGAGTAATAAAAGCCATGTTTCTCGTAATATTCGTGATCGGCTAAAAATACAAATCGATTTCTCCCATAAATATCGTCTCGAAATATCTTTTTACCTCCTTCTTCTTTCCCATATTTCCTAATTCATTAAAATTAATGAAAAAAACAAGGTCAATATTAATAAAAATGCGATGCAACCTAACCCTATCCAGGAAAATAGAGCGTTTTTAGCATAGTTAATTTTAAATTTTACGGCTTCATGAGGACATAATTCTACGCAACAAAAACAAGTTATACACTTCTTACTGTCCCATTTTGGTATATTCCCTTTTTTTATTTCTAATGGGGGTGTTATTGCTCCAACAGGACAGTTAGTCCAGCAAGTGGAGCAGAGCTTACATTCTTCTTTATTAAATTTAACCGTTGCTTTAAATATGGTCTTTCCGAGATAGTTGGCTAACCATTTTGGTAAAGGCATAGAAATCGGTTTTAATTTAGGTCTTTTAAACTTACGATATACATCCTTTATCGTCTCACCAATGATCTCGACTTTTTCTAAATCTGTACTTCCCAATTTCTTTTGTTCTGCTTTTGCTAAATATAACACTTCAGATGGGTCAAATCCAATAATTTTACAGACTATTGAATCTAATGCTACAGGATCATATCCTGCCAAGATTATGTCTAATTTCACTGCGTCTCCGCTCGAGGGTCCCTGACCTTCCATGCCAATATATCCATCTATTACTGTCAATTGTGGTTTAGACACTGAATATATATCTGCTAAGGCTGAACAAAATCTATCAAGAATGGCGGCCTGAGCGTGAGTTTTTGCTTTATTTGCTAATAAAACTGTTCCAAACATATTCTTTATACAACAAGTTAAAGTACATTGCCAATGAGTTTTTATTTTTGGAATATTGATTATAAGATCTGCATCCTCAATCAATTTTGAACTTGAAATTTCCTCCAATTCAAGTGGATCTTCAATTTTGTAAATTTTCCTTTCACTTTTTTCAAAGGGGAAGCATTCAGCTCCTTCTTCTTCACATACTATCCCAATTCCACTATCTATTATAGCTTTTTCTGTAATTCCTACCTTTGCCCCTCCAGCAGAATCGCATACATAAATTTT
>JAHLWV010000048.1 GCA_019057735.1 Promethearchaeota archaeon
CTGGTGTTATTACAGAAGACGGAGTTTTTACACCAGAAGAATTATTAAAAAAGTATAAAGATTGATATTAATTTACATTAAATAGTAATTTAAAACTAAAAAAGTTAGCATAATGGTGCTTAGTGAAAAACAAAAAGATACGCTCTTTAAGATATTTCTTTTTGGTATAATTGAATTTATTTGTTTTACTGCCTTTATTACAATTTCTGGACTCGCAGGTCATTTAAGTTGGACAATTGAACAATTAACTAGCACTCCAGTGGGAATGGTCATACAAATACTCAATCTTATTATAGTAGTTGATGGAATATTGTTGTTTTTGTATTTTCTTGCCTTTATAATAATGTTTGTAGCGGGTTAATTCAAACAATTGATTATTTGATGTAATTCTTCTAAGTTTTTTGTTTTTGAAATTTGTTTTCTTAAACTAACTGAGTCTTCAATATTTTTTGTAAACCATATTGCATTTCTTCTCAGTTCCATAAGCTTAAATTTCTCGTGTGAAAAAGGCATATCGATTGTATCATCCAAAAACTCTTCAATGCATTCTTCGTACAACTTGAAGTATTTTTTAACTTTGAAGATACTATTTTCCTGTTTAGGCTCTATTCCCCCTGAAAAATATTGATTAATATGTTGAAAGATTTCTGGATTTCCCATTGATGCTCTTCCAATCATAAGGGCATTAACATTAGTAAGTTCTAAGAATTTTTCTGCGGTTAACCCGCCATTGATATTTCCATTCCCAACCACAGGAATCTTGACTAATGATTTTATTTTCTTTATAGTATTAAGGTCAAGGGTTGAGTCAAGGTATCGGCCTTTTACTGTTCTTCCATGAATTGTTAAGAAGTCAATACCTGAACGATTTACAATATCAGCTATTCTTTCGATATTGTTTGTATTATTAAAACCAGTTCTCATTTTAAGCGAAACTGGTCGTGAAGAATATTTTACCGAAGTTTTGAGCAAAGTTTCCAATACATCGAGATTCTTGAGGAGATACCCCCCTTCATGAACTTTTATTGCTCTTCTAGAGGGACAACCAGCATTGATATCTAAGACATCAAATTGATAGCTTTCCAGAAAGTCGATGGAACTTTTTAATGCGTCTAAATCTGAACCAATTAATTGTACGCTCACCGGTCTTTCTTCCTCAATTTTGTGTAAATATCTCAAGACAGTTCGGGAATGAGTTTCAATCCTTTTGGTATAAAGCATTGGAACGCACACTAGCCCGATATTGCCGAATTTCCTACAAAATCGCCTAAATGGCGCTGTAGATACTTGTAGCATCGGGGCTAAAATTAAGTTATTTTCTAAAAAGAGCGTTCCTAATTTCATTTTATTTGTAAAGCATTATTTTCTTATCTATTACTTTCCATAAACAAGAATTTTTTAAGAAACTTCAATTTATCTAATTTAGAACGATTAAGTTTAATCAATATCGTTAAAGAACTATATCACATTATCGAACAATTGTTTAAAATGTCATCTTACTTAAAGGAGTACGTTTTCAAGTTAAAACCAACTGAAATTACGTATTTGGATAAAGACCCATTAAAATTAAATAAAGATTTTATTTTCTTTCACAATAAAATAAAATTTAGGAAGGAAATTACTCAATTACAAAATCTATTTAAAGATTATACAAAAATTGCGCTACAAGCTTCTGGAATACGCGATTCATATTTAAAAGAAGAGTTTTCAGAGACTTTTTATATCATTGTTTTTACTACGCACGATGTTATAAGAAAAACGAATGAAATTATTGAACCTCATAGTCATCTCGAATTAAAGAAAGGATGCTATTATCTAGAATCGACATCTGAGTACATTCTCTTACTTGCAAAAGATTTAGACGGGGTAAAATCCGGAGTATTTACAATGGAAGACATATTTCATCAAACTTTTGAAGATTATTACGCCCAGAGAATTACTGATGATTACGTAAAAATTAGATCGTTTAAGCTTTTCAATTGTATTGAATGATCTGCTCAATAAATCTAAGAAATTTAATAAAAAAATGTAATTATTTCACAAATTGCCACGGTTTTTGTCTTCTGAGGTTATACGCTTTTTTAGCGTATTCTTTCATCATCCGATTAGTGTTGAAAAAAGCTGTTAAAGCTATAGCATTCTTACTTCTAAACAACCATTCTTCGTGGTTTAAATAAGTTGGTATAATTTCATTTTCGAGAATCTCATAAATTGCCTTCGAATCAATATCCCAATCATTAGAAACTCCCGGATCATTCGGATTTGAGTCGTCAGGACCAATTGCCCAACCTGCCATAGAATTCTTATGGTACCCTTCTAACCACCAACCATCTTGAACGCTAAAGTTTAAAACACCATTTAATGCTGCTTTCATACCACTGGTGCCACTTGCTTCTCGATATCTCTCAGGAGTATTGAGCCAGATGTCACATCCAGATACTAGCATATGAGCTAAATCCATATTATAATTTTCCATCATCACAACCTTTACTCCGTAATTGTCATAGAGGTATTCACCAGATTTATAGATTTCCTTAATATAATCCTTGCCCATTGTGTCCTTGGGGTGTGCTTTTCCAGCAAATATGAATTGAATTTTATCTTTGCAAATATTCCCAAGTCTATCAATATCCTTAAATATTAAAGTAGCTCTTTTATAGGTAGCGAATCGTCGAGCAAATCCTATAGTAATGCGTTCTTCGTCTAATAGATTCCAACTGTGTCCCTTTTGATAGCTAATTAGATTAAATTTGTTCTCGATATGCGCATCAAATATGTCCAAGTCATCAAGTTCAATTGCATTTTGAAGAATCGACGGATTTGCTTTCCAATTAGGCCATTTTTTATTAAAGATTTGACGAAATGGTCGACTAACCCAATATCCTAAATGAATCCCGTTTGTAATAGAATCGACTTCATACTGAGGAAACATTTTTCTGGAAATATCACCGTGTTTTTTTGCTACCCCATTTCTATATCGAGAAAGCCCCATCCCTAAATATGTCATGTTAAATTGGCCATTATCCTCAGCAATTTTGCTAATTTCAGAAGGCATCCTATTTTCAAATACTTTATTAACCAAATCTTGATCGAATCTGTCGTGTCCTGCTGGTACAGGAGTGTGAGTTGTGAATACAACTTTATCCCTTACTTTGTCAAGATCTCCGTTTAACATGTCATATAATTCCACAATAGAAAAAGAACCGTGTCCTTCGTTTAGATGGTAGGTTTCTATGTTTTTATATCCCTGAGAATGTAGAAGTTTCACGCCCCCAATTCCGAGTATCATTTCCTGTACAATTCTATTCCAGCGAGATGTGGAATCGTATAAGGAACCTGTCATTTTTTTCATCCAATCTTCGTTGCCTTCTATATCTGTTGTTAATAAGTAAATCGGTAGTATGTGACCTGATTGACCCATTACTCGATATAGCCAAGCAGATACTAAAACTTCTTTATCTTCAATTTTTATCTTTATTGGCTGTTCAATTCTCTCGAACTCGTAGAAGAAATTCCACGAAATTTCCTTTTCCTTCTGTTCGCCATGTTCATTGAAAAACTGATAAAAATAACCAGAACTATAACACAAACATAATCCTACCATAGGAAGTTCTAAATCTGCTGCCGATCTAACGGTATCACCAGATAATACTCCCAATCCGCCACTATAAGTTGGAATGTTTGAATCTACAGCGATTTCCATAGAAATATATGCAACTTGAGTACTATTTTTTAAATCTTTGTCAACTTCCATAATTCATCATTTCTCTTATGGTTTTTAAATTAGAATTGCGATATCTCCTATTTAATACTATCTATATTATTTTTAAAACTCTTGTTTTAAAATTTTATGTTAAAACAATTAATATGTAAGTTTCAATTTAATATGAATAAATTTAGGCTCAAAATCAGGGATTGTCGTGAAAATAATAAATAGTTTTTAATTCATAACTATTCTTCATCAAGTTTTACCGTTGGACTTTCAAGTTTAATTTTCTTTGAAATTCCGTGAGGATCCAATCCTTTAAGATCTAAGGCATCTAATTTTTTCATGAAATCTTTATTTTCAAAATTAGGAATTTTAGTTATGAGGTTTGGCACAGGTAATGGATTTATGAGATTTGGCCTTAATAATGTATTATTTTTGGTGAGGTATTCTTCACTTTGCTTTTTATTTTCAATATGATTTTTAAAAAAGGGATTTTCGGGCCTTAAATTTTCGATTTTAATAGGATTTTTAGCTATCGGAGTGTTAGGGATAGTAGATTTCGAAATTCGGCAAATAGGGCAGTTGTTATTATCCAAACCGTGTATACATGACATATTATATCACTATTTTTAATTTGACTACTGATTTGTTTAAATTAATTTTATCTTATATTTTTTTTTATAATATATAATAAACATGAATAATTTATATGGGGATAGTAATGACTAATAATTTTCTTAAAGAAATTAAATCTCAACCTCAAGCGTTAGAAGATACTCTACAATATATCGTAGGCGAAGGTAAGCCTCAATTTTTGAAGATTAGAGATTTTATAAAAAAAGGAGGGATAACTAAATTAATTTTTACAGGTATGGGCTCAAATTACATCAGTTCATACCTACCTTATTACATATTGAACCAATACGGAATTGCTGTTGAAATGCGAGAGGCTGGAGAATTCTTGTTTAACACTTTTCCACGCGTTGAACAAACTTGCTTTAAGGATACAGGAATCATAATTATATCTCAGTCTGGCGAATCTGAAGAAATTCGGGAGCTCTTAAGGGATATAAATGCTATATCTATAGACAACAAACCATTAACGATTGGTATCACTAATAATCCAGACAGTTATCTTGCTTACATGACCGAATTGCAAATTTTTATGAATTTTGACGAAGAAGTTTCTGTCACCTCAAAGAGTTACGTTTGTACTCTGCTAATGCTTTACATAATGGCTAAAACAATTATAGGGGAATTTTTTACTTCCGAAGAAGAAAAACAAGGAGTAGAAGAGGTTTTAATGGAAATTAGGGATTTATTGCAGAACCAAAAACAAATTAACAAAATTTGGAAAGATTTTATACCTACTTTTGGAGAAAAGATTGATTTTGTAGAATTTCTCTCGAGAGGTTCATCACTTACAACAGCTCACCAAGCTGCTTTAAATTTTAAGGAAATTATTAAATCTTATTCGGAGGCAAATTCTATATCGACTTTTATACATGGGGGTATAGAATGCTTAAACGAAAATACAAAAATCGTAATTTTTTCTTCTGATAAAGACAATTTTGATTTGAATGTTCAATTTATTGAAAATCTTGTAAAAAAGTGGGCATTTGGGAGTTTATTACACATTACTAATCAAGAGTTTGATGATAGGGTAAAAAAATTGCACAATAACTCAAAAATTTTTACTTACAAGCATGGAATAAAAGATCCACATCTCGCACCTATTATGGAAATAATTGTTCTACAATTACTGTTTTACAAGATTGCAGAAAAAAAGGGAATTGATTAGAAAACTTAAGATATTGTCATTAATTATTGGTAAATATCATTTAATTCTTCTCAGTTATTAGGAAATATGGAATCAACCGCTTCATCACAATCTTTTAAAAATTATCTTTTCTTTTGGTCAGGACAGCTCTTTTCGTTGTTAGGTTCTACTATTGTTCAATTCGTAATAATTTGGTGGATCACAATTGAAACTAAGGATCTGACTATCATTTCATTAGCCGCCTTCTTCTCATTTCTCCCTCAATTCCTTTTTGGACCACTTGCAGGCGTATTTGCTGATAGGTGGAATAGAAAAATCTTAATAGGTCTTTCTGATTTCTTTCAAGCAATCACGACTTTAAGCTTAGTTTTATTGTTTTTTTTTGATATTCAAGAAGTCTGGATAATTATTTTAATTAACAGTTTTAGAGGATTATTTCAGGGATTTCATTGGCCTGCAGTAAATGCTATAATTCCATTAATGATACCAAAAGAGCATCTAAGCAGAATGAACGCAATAAACTATATCTTCACGGGTTTAGTTAACACTATGGGACCTGTTATCGCAGGTACTTTCCTACTTATCCTACCAATAGATCAAATTTTGTGGGTTGACATTCTGACTTTTTTGTTTGCTGTAACTGCTCTTTTATTAATAAAAATACCTCCACTACCTAAAAAAGAAAATATTAAAATTAAAAAATCTTATATTGGAGAATTTAAGAGCGGATTGAAAGCTATCAAAATTGTTCCTGGCTTGCTTACGCTCCTTTTTGTCGCAACAATTTTAAATTTTCTTGGAAACCCTTATAGCACTTTAATGGTATATTATGTAGAAGTGACACATTTTGGGACTGTTGAGAACACAGCTGTCGTCCTTGCTTCAATCCAAGCAGGAATGTTTGTTGGGGCTATAATTGTCGTTATAAAAAAAGTCTGGAAGAATAAAATATTAATCATATTTCTGGGCATCTTTGTAGGGGAAATCGGTCATTTGATATTATCATTCGCTCCGCCACAAAATTTCCTCATTATAAGCATAGGTGGTTTTATCTTTGCGTTCATTGTTCCTTTTGTAAATACCATGTTTCTAACAATTCTGCAGACAGTAATACCTCCAGATAAGCAAGGTCGGGTAATGTCAAATGTGATTACGATTGTAACATTAGTATCTCCGTTAGCGATGATAATTTCAGGACCGCTAGCAGAAGTAATAGGGATTACGACCCTTTTTATGTTAAGTTCGTCTTTAAACATCCTATTCATCGTAATTGTTTGGTTGTTTTCTAATGTTCGAAACACAAATTACGATAAAGTATATGAACTAGATGAGAATATGAATAATTAAAATAGTTTTTAAAAAAGGTCTTTTTAATTAGTTTATACATTCCAATATTAACTTTTTTTGAAAAAAGATGACAAAAGCAATTATACTATCGGGAGGATATGGAACCCGGTTACGACCATTATCATGCATTATACCAAAATCTTTAATGCCAATCGTCAACAAGCCTGTTATGGAGCGACAAATTCTTCTCTTAAAATCAGCAGGGGTTAAAGAAATCGTTTTGGCTGTGAGCGTAATGGATGATATTGTAAAAAATTATTTTAAAGATGGTTCCCAGTTAGGAGTTAGAATAAACTATACCGACGAAAAACATCCTTTGGGAACTGCAGGGGCAGTTAAAATAGCTGAACCCTATTTGGAAAAGGAAAATTTCTTCATGATAAACGGGGATGTGATCTTAAACTGTAATCTAAAAGGAATGCTTAAATTTCATACAGCTAACAAAGGTATTGGAACTATTGCTGGAAAGGTTGTTGACGATCCTTCACGTTATGGCGTGTTAATAGAAAATGAGAGTACTCACCAGATATTGGAATTCCTAGAAAAAGACGAATATTCTCCTCCAAACGGAAAGATTGTACCCATGCCAATTAATGCAGGAGTCTATCTATTAGAACCCGAAATTTTTACTTATATTGAACCAGATAAAAAAGTATCAATAGAGAGACAAGTATTTCCTATTGTAGCAAAAAAGGAACAACTATATTATTATCAAATAAGTGGTGTATGGAAAGATATTGGAAAGCCATACGATTTACTCGAAGGTAATATGATTCTAATGGTGGATTTAATGAAAAATTTAGAACCTAATGTTGAGAATTTAATAGACCAATCTGCTGACATCCACCTTAGCTCAAAAATTTATTCACCGTGTACTATAGGTGAAAATGTGATAATTCATGGTGATTGTAAAATCGGTCCGAATGTAATAATAGGAAATAATGTATTTATTGAAAGCAATGTTGAACTCCGAGATAGCGTAATCTATAACGAATCGTATATCTCAAAGAATGTTAAGATCGAAAAGGCCATTATCGCCGATAATTGCCACATTCAAGAAAATGTAACGTTAAAGGGAAATAATGAAAACCTCGTAATTTTAGCCTCACATGTGGAAGTGCTAAAAAATCTCGAAATTTTAGCGCCTAAAACTATTTCGTTAACAGTGTGTCACCACGAGGTGTTAAAGGAAAGTATGAAATAAGTTATGAATGACCCTCCAACACCAGAGAGCATTTACTCTAAATATGTTGATAAAAAGATAGGAACGAAACAGGCTCTAAAATTATTTGAATCCATTATTAACAAGAGTAACAATGAGAAAACCAGAGTAAATGTGTTAGAGTACATCGGTAAATTAACTGTTGATGACGAATTAGCCTTCAACATTATCGAAAATTGCTTAATTTCTGACGAATCACCCCTCGTTAAATTTGGTGCTGCGAAAACTTTAATCCATTACTTTGCTGAACGTGATATAAAACCGTTACTATGGGCAATAGATAATGAAAATTCAATTTATTTTCTTAAAAATCTAATCGACTTATTAGAAACTCGAGATAATCTCAAATTTGAACAAATTCGGAAAAGAATTAATAAAAAAATAATAACTCAATATAAATTAAATTCATTCGACGCGAAATTCATCCTAGATATTGAATATCTTGATTTTATGAAATTTCATGCCAGTTTTAATAATTTCCTCGAGAAATTTGAATTATCTGAAGCAGATAAACAAACTATACTTAAAGAAAATACTGAAATTGGAAATAAGGGCTTAGGTAGAGTTAAGAAAGCTGAGGGAGGTTTTATATTAAGTTTAATTCTCACGGATCTTAAGGAAATTCCTTCTTCAATATGTAACTTAAGGTATTTGCAGGAATTGGAAATCTCCAATTGCAAAATAGAAAAATATCCCGAAAAATGTCCGAATCTCTTGTCACTAAAACATATTAAATTCATAAATAATACAATAGATAAAATTCCTAGCTGGATTAGATATAACAGTTAAAAGAATTATGGAGCAAATAAAATGGAAGATTTGAAGGAAAAGAGTTTAAAAATATATACCGCAATTTTTCAAGGAGAAAAATCTGTCGAACTTGACGAGGTTCAATACTCAATAAAGAAATTTTCAAGCGGAATTAAATATGTGGATTTATTTGGGTATCGTTTTATAGAACAGAATAAAAACAAAAAATCAGAATGGGGAAAAAAAGCCCGAGAGGGTCATAAAATAATGTGGATAATTAAAGGAAGGAGATATCTTTCTCAAATATTAGATGGAGAATATTCTGATTTAAAGAAAAAATCCTCTTAAAATTATTTCACTCTTAAAAAAATACATTTTTCTATACAATCTCTGAAGTAATTAAACTAATTATAGTAGGAATTAAAGAACTTCATGTATGCATCCAATATAGCTTTTCCGACAATAATTCCGAAAAAAAAGAAGAATAGATGAAGACCTGAAGACATTAATCGCATTAATAATGGGATACAATTCCCATTTAATATTTTAAAGTGATACAGAATCACATTAAATAACAATACTCAGAAATCTAAATCTGTAAATAATGGACCCCCGATTATTTTTAATTGAAGTTAACTATTTTGTAATTGTAAGAACATAAAAATAAATTAAAATGGAGAATTGAAAGATGATGGGTGAATTAATAGAAAATCATGTTGATTATTATGAATTCTTGAGTGTCATTCACGAAATATCGAAAAAATCACAGTCAATACAGAAAGGTTATATAAAAAAAGTCTACCAGAATTACGATTCGAGTTTATATCGCAAAAAATTAGAGAAACAAATAGCGGAACTCGATGAATTAATTGTTAAATAAATTACCTATTTATTTTTTAAATTTTTTTCTTATTACTTTAACCGCAATCAACTAAAAAACAAAATGAGCTACTTATTCGATTAGTTAAGGTTATCTAACGGTTCCATTTTATTCCATATCTAATTTTTTCATCACTAACTCTAAATATGATGTTCTGATCGATACTTCCTTCTTAAAACCGAAATTTTCTAAGAATTGGAAGAGAACATCTTTAGCTCTCTCGACTTTGTCAATATTTTCAGCTAATATTTCGACTTCTATGAAATATTGTTCCAAAATTGGCAAATAATCGATTAAAGCTTCTATCTCTGTGTCCTGAAATTTGAAATCATACAGTTCCCTATCTTTAATGACAGTTAATACTTCTCGGAACCCTAATATTTTGAGAAGTTTTTTCATATCTTCAATTTCATTTATTTTTACTTCGATTTCTTCTCTTGTTTTGGTTGTTACATCGATTTTTTTACCTTTATAAGTTATAAAATAGTTGGATTTTTGAGGTATCGTTTTTTCATGCCTATTAAATTCGATAGACTTTCTTAATCTTAATGCTTCATCAGTCTGTTTAAAATCTCTTAACCCTTTTGGCATGTTAAAATAAGTATCCTCATGATGTAAAGAAAGTTTGTAAATACCATTAAAATCTTTGAACTTTCTCCGTATAAGGTTTGGATCGGAAATCTTGACTTTAATCTCAACTTCTATCATAGTGCTTCTCATTTTTCTGTTAATCAGTAATTGAATAAATAATAATACTCCTCTTTCCTATTAATTTTTTAGTTAGAGAAAGCTTTAAAATGTTAGCTATAATGACATCAATTTAAGTGTTTAAATATAAAGTAAAAGAAAAAAAAAAACCTCATATCTAAAAGGTGATAAAGGTAATTTATTGGGTTTTTGATTTATTATCCTGATTTGCGAACAATTTTGCGTTTTTTGGCAAAAAGTAATCCAAAAATGCTTAGTACAGTAATTACCAAGAAAGTGTCTCCAAATGGAATTCCTCCTGGATATGTACTGGTAATAGTCACCGTTATTGTACCTGAAGCAGTATTTCCACTATCATCGGTTAAAGTGATGGTAAAGTTATAAACACCTGGGGCAAATTCGTTAGGGATCTCATAGTTTATTGGGCTATGGCTTGTCCAAGTAATCGGGCCTACAACTATACCTATCCCCACCATTTCGATCGTATATGTGTCTGGAAATATATCAGTTGCTATCCACCAAATGGCCAAGTCGGTATATCCAACCTCAGTAGTGATATCGTTTGAGCTAGAAAATATGACTGGATCAGTTGTATCTTCGGCTGTAAATGTTACGCTGTCAGTTATAGAATTATCGTAGTCGTCCGTGAAGTTGACTATGTAGATATAAGCGCCCACTGTAAAACCGTCCGGGATGTTGTAGGTAATTACTAATCCTGACGTCCAGTTAGTAGGTCCTACTACTATTCCTGTTCCTTGCAATTCGATTGTATAATTATATGGGTGCACATCGGTTGCTTTCCAAGACAAGCTCTGTCCTGTATATCCGAATTCTACGGTTAAGTCGTTCGGAATACTCGTTAATATTGGAGCATTTTCAACTGTAAGCGTAACGTTGTCAACTATAGAATTTCCATAATCGTCTGTGAAGTTAACCATATAAATATAAGATCCTAGGTTAAATCCATCGGGAATGTTATATACCGCCGGGGAATTATTTATCCAAGGTGTTGAGGGAACTACTATACCAGTTCCTATTAGTTCGATCGTATAATTATCTGGATTCGTATCAGTTGCGGTCCACGACAGACTCTGCCCTGTATATCCCTCTACCACATTGAAATTGCTCGGAACATTTGATAATATCGGATCTTCCATGTCTACCCTTTTTCGAACTTGAATGACTGCCAAACCAAAAGCTCCATCTGCTATGTATGCATAATCTCCACTCACGTAAATTCCCCTTGTATCATGAAGTGAGGGTCCGTAGACAGGTAATCCGGGATTAGTTGGGTCGGAAATGTCAATAACCGCCAAGCCAACCATATCATCAGCGATATAAGCATAATCTCCGCTCACATAAACACCATGCGCTCTTCCGGTCGTGTTTTCGTAGATGGGTGTTCCGGGATTTGTCGGGTCAGAAATGTCAATGACCGCTAAACCAGCCGTATCATCCGCTAAATAGGCGTAGTTACCGCTCACATGAACGTCCCATGCATTTCCATTCGTAGCTTCGTAAACTGGCGTTCCCAGGTTGGTAGGGTCGGAAATATTGATGACCGCTAATCCAAAACTACCATCTGCAACATAGGCGTAATCTCCGCTCACATAAACATCATATGCGTTTGAAGACAGAGCTTTGTGAACGGGCGCTCCCGGATTGGTTGGGTCGGAAATATTGATAGCCACCAAACCTATACTAGCCCCAAAAAAACATGAAAAGAGCAACACATAATAATTATTATTTCCTTAACACATACAGTCAGAAACGGGAGGTCAGGGGGGGGTTGGGGCGGAAATATT
>JAHLWV010000310.1 GCA_019057735.1 Promethearchaeota archaeon
AAAACACATTTTTACACGAAAGCGAGCTCCATGTCATGGGAGCGTTAGAAAAAGATAAGTTCTGGATGTGTTTTACTCCATATAAACCAGAAATTGTAGGACAGACAGAAAAAATAATATTTGGTCCAACCACGCTTCATGGCGAAGCTATAAGAATGAAATGTGAACAATTGGGTTTTAAAAATTATGAAAAATACATTAAAGAAATATTAGATACAACCCACAATGTAATAACAAAAAAGAAATACATAACTGAAAAAGAGTTAGCAGAAATAATAGAAAATATTATTCATTAATTGCTATAAATTTAAGGGAATTAAGATATAAGCCATGGAACTCATTGCAGAAATTACTGATTCACCAGCATCTCTATTTGGCTATCAATAATCAATATTACAATGAATTCAGAGCTCAAAGAATAATCAAATTATTAGGGAGTGTTTATTATCAATCAAGAAGTTATAGATAAATTAATTAAATTATTGATTAAATTTATTGAACGAAAAACAGGCGCACTTTCTATCAAAAATCGTAGTAACGCTGAGTTAGTGCACTATTATTACGAAATACTCCGATATTGGAACAAAATCAACTTCATTTTAAAGCGAAACCTTAAATTTACTAATAAACCACACTTTTCTAATAAATATTGCAATGCTAAGTATCTTATTGCTATTTATCGAATCGTATGGGAAAAAGAAAAAGCTCTAAAAGTAGGGAATGAACTCAATTTCAGCTCAGATGAATTGGCTCTCATAAAGAATCTTGAATTCTTTTCATGGAAGCGAGCCTTAAAAGGAAAAAACGAATTAGAAAGAGTAAGTTTAGAAGTCGCAATTCCAACATTTTTAATTAAAAAACTTGTACCGATAATGGATATAGAAACCATTAGAGCAAATATAAAACAAATGGATAGTAAAGAGGGCAATGAACTTTTATTTTTTCGACTTAATGATTTACCATACCAAAAGAATCAACAAGATTCATTGGGTATTATTTTGAAGGATTTAAAAGAACAAGGAATTAATGCTACTCAAGACACACATTTCTCAAAACTTTTTTATACGGAATTAAAAAATAAAAAGAATCTTCTTTTGAATCGATTTTATAAAGAAGGAAAACTCATTATACAGGATAAGGCTTCTTTTGCTGTAACCCACCTTTTAGAATCTCAAGCTAATGATTTGATATGCGATATGTGTGCAGCCCCTGGGATCAAAACTAGTATTATTGCTCAGTTATCTCAAAATCAAGCCAAAATAATAGCCAACGATTTTAGTAAACAGCGATTAAGAGTAACGAGACAACTTTTAAATAAGTTAAATGTAGTAAACACCTACCTAATGAATTCAGATGGTATTAAATTACCAGTTAGATTTACCAACTTCTTCGATAAGATTTTATTAGATGCACCCTGTACTGGAAGCGGAACATTTTCAACAAATCCCGAACTTAAATGGCGGCAGAATGAAGGATTCCTTCATCAAAATCTTGTGCTCCAAGAGAAGCTACTCAAAAGCGCTATTAATTTATTAAGACCATCTGGTATTCTCGTTTATTCTACTTGTAGTCTTTACGCAGAGGAAGGGGAGCTGCAAGTATTAAAAATATTAAAACATTTTGAGCCTATGGAACTTCCTAAATGGTTTTCTCCTAGCTATAAGATAGACAACCAGCATATTCCTGGAACAGGAAGATTGTTTCCAGCAACCCACCGAACAAAAGGATTTTTTATCGCAAAATTCAAAAAAAAATAACTTCTATAATACTAGAACAACTTTTTCAATGGTGGAGTTAATATTACTGGAACTAAATATTGGACTGTCGGACAAATTGACGCAACTGGGGTAATAGGCCCCCATGTTAAGGAATTAGATGATGTTAGCAAAGCAAAACATCAACTCTTCGTTGATATCGACATGGATACTCTTAAGAAGATAATTTCAGGGGATATTGGAGGTAAAATCGAAAATATAGGTTTTAACGAAGATTGGACAATTACATTAGAAATGTTTCCAGAGGTTAACATACATCTAGTTTTTACATATTTCGGAGATGAATTTGGAGATGACGTTACCGCAGAATTTAAATGCTTTTTTTCTGGTGATAGAGTACATTTAATCCCTGGTGAAGATAGCATTACTTACGTTGATATTATTTTTAATTTTATGGAGAGGATGATTCAAAATAGAGAACCCTTTGAAAAATCTTATGATAAAAAATCTGAATTAATGCAAAAGGTTTTAATTCAAAGAATCGAGCCATTTAGTTTATTGAAAGAGAGTGATAAAAACGATTTAGCACTTTTTCTTGGTGCTAAAGTGTGGAAAACAGCTGATAAGTGGCAAATTACAAAGGAAGTATTTCCAGGAATCTCTATTGAATTAACGTACGATATTCGGGAGAAACTAAATATCGTTTATACAGGTAAAGCACTCTCTAAAAAAGTAGGAAGTTATCACATGGAATTTCTGGGTATTTTCCTAATCAATCATATTCTCCGATATATCACTTTACAAAACCTTGACAAGGAATTACCTAATATTTGTTACATTATGTTTTCAAGGTATTATACAAAAATGAAAAATTGGAACCATATTAGGTAATTTGTATATTAAAAATATAAAAAATTAGAAAAAAAACTAGTTAGCGGTCCATAAAATAGTTCTTCCTTGTTTACGAGCACGTTTAACTTTTAAAGAGCTTTCTAAAGTGGACATTACTTTCCAAATTTGGGAATTGCTTAATTTGAAATACCTTCTTAACTCCGGAGTGGACATTTCTACACCACTCAATAGATTTACGATTAGTCTTTTCATTTCTTCAATTGTGTCTTCATCAGAATTAATAGGTATATCCTCTTCTTGTTCAATAGATTCCATCTCATAAGTTATTCTTGAAGCAATTTTGTTCAACTGATTAATATTCCTATCTATTCCTTGGGGTTTCATGAATAAACAGCATAACTCTAGATCTTTAGGAAAAGCAACAATGTAGAATTTATCGTATAAAATAGCTCGTGGTTTCTTCCCCGCATTACCACCTCTGAATGCGAGATAGAAGTTCATGGCAAAATCCTCTAACTTCATCAAATTTGTTTTAGGTCCGTATTCTTTTTTCCATTTGAGGAAAGGACCATCAATCATATCAAAACCTATAAGGGCTGCTCCAAAAAGTTCTTCTTCATTAAAGTTCATCTTCTTTTGACCTCCTTCTTAATACAACTTGGTTCAATTCTTTTCTCATAATATCTAATAATTTAATTCTCTCGTTTGGATTTATCGCCGTAAGCCCATATGTTTTTATGTGGAGTAATTGTTCTACGCGATCTGGACTCATTCTTCCATCATTCTTTGTTAAATCTTGTTTGTTTGCTATAGCAATTATTGGGCACTCTTTATCGATAAAATGTGTTGCGAATTTAATCAATTCTCGCGAGTTTAAAACATTTCGGGGCGTAGAATCAGTAACAACAAAAAGAACATCTGAACCTAGAAGATAATCTCTTGAATATGTCTTTAGGTACGAGCTTTGACCGCCAAAATCCCAAACGCGAATATTATAGTCGTCTAATTTGATCGTTTTTAAATCAAAACCATGGGTAGGGAAATAAAATTTACTAATCGTATCCCTTGAGAGAAGTCGTAGCATAGTCGTTTTTCCGACCGCTGGCGAACCTATGAATGTCACCTTCATCAATTTTGAAATTATTTCTGAACTCAACATTTCTATGCAATTACGAAAAGAAAAGAATATTTTTAAAGAAAAAAGGTCAA
>JAHLWV010000311.1 GCA_019057735.1 Promethearchaeota archaeon
TAATGTAATCATCCGGTTTAACGGAAACATTAGTAATCAAACCGGAAAATGGGGCTTTAAGAGTTGTATCTTCTAAATTTTTCTTAGCAATTTGAAAATTTAGCTCTTGTTCATTTATTTCGCTTTCTGAACCACTCGTCTTAATTAATTCATAGGTATTTTTTGCTTTTAAATAATTTAATTCTTGCTGACTTTTCTCTAATCGCATTAATTCTTCTCCCTCGGAAACACGCTGACCCCCGGCAATTAAAATTTCTTCAATTTCACCATTCAAGTTAAAAGTAAGCAATTTTTCATCAGCTGGCTGCAGGTAACCACTGGTAGAAACTGTCTTTTTAAGATCTCCTCGTTCTACAGATGTAATCATCTGAGAGGTAATATTGATATTAATATTTTGTTCAGTTAATTCTTCTTCACTTGCTTTATTTAAAAACCTGTTCCCGACAAAAAAAGCAATAATTATTAAAATAATAATTACTCCGATAATCAACCATTTCTTTTTCATATTTTTTTCACTCCTTAACTTTAACCGCTATTTTCTGATTCCTAAAAAATGAGCTATACTTAATTTATTTATTAAAATCTCGTCTTTAGCAGATTTGAGATTTATTTCTGATTCCTGCCAACCAAGCATCTTGTACTGAAATTCACTATCACTAATTAAGCCCTGTTGAAGCTGTATTTGATAAGATTCCTCTTCTAATTTAGCTTTTTCCCAGGACATTAATTTTTCTTCCAAGTTTAAATTATTTATTTCTTGCTGATTGATTAGCTCATATAATTCTAATTTCAACTCAGAGACTATTTGTAAATAATCATCCTTTAAATTTTCTAATTTCGCTTGATATCCTTCGTCTTCTATCTTTTGTTTTCCTCCGTCGGATATATCGTAACTTAATTCAATTCCAATTCCCCAACTATTATCCTTACTGCTATAAGCGCCAAATAAATCAACCTGTGGTTTATTTTTAGCCAAATTCCATTCTGCTTCTTTTTGAGAGCTATCTTGATCCAGGAGAATATTTCTAATTCCATAATAGTTATCTACTGCTAACTCCATTAACTCTTCTTCTTTTAAATTTAATTCTAAAGAATCAGCCCATTTTATAATCTCTTCTAAAAAAGGCGAATCTTCCACCAAAGGCACTTCGGTTTCTTCCGGTAAATTTAGATTCAAATACCACCTGTTCTTTTGTTGAAGAAAAGTATTTTGAGCTTGCAAATAATTTATCTCTGCTTTTTTCAGAGCGATCTTTGCTTCTATTTCCTGTCTTTCTCCTGCTTCTCCAATCTCAATTTTTTTTAATATCTTATCTAAATCATCTTGAGCATACTGAAAATTAGTTTTAGCTAATGACAATCTTTCCTGCAGACGTAAAAGATTAAAATAAGATTCTAAAAATTCTATCTTTTTGTATTCTTGCTGCCAGGTTAGATTTTCCCTGGCTTTAAGCAAGTTATTAGAAGCTAAATATTTTTCCTGTTCTGATTTGATGGGAAGTACAGGATAAAGGCTTTTGGTTGCACTGAAAATGCTATCGGGTCCTTCCGAAAGCTTTTCCAGATCAAACAAGTCTTCCTCTTTTAAGGAAATTTCCGATTGAAGGATTATTCCGTTAGGAAATAATTTCGTAGTTTTTAAACTGATTTTAGGACCATTACTGCTTCCGAAACTGGTATCTCCCTCATCAATACCATTTGAGTTATCGTCAGTTTGTTCTTCGAAACCACCGGCAATAATCGGATTAGCGCTAATATTGGTTTTAAAGCCATATTCAGTATTAATCAAATCTAAGCTTCTTTCTATAGTCTCAATACTGTTTTTTATTTCTTTAATTGAAGAATTATTTTCAATCCCCCAATTAAGAGCTTCTTCTAAAGAAATATCTTTGGCCTGGACATTCGCCCCGGTAAAGATAAAACTTGTGAATATTATTAAAAATAAAATAAAAAACGAATTATTTTTTCTAATTCGGTTCATTCAATCTCTCCCTCTTCAATCCTCTGTCCTATCAATTTCTGTAAAGTTAATTTAGCCGTATAATAGTTGAGGATGGTTGACTTTAAATTATACTCGGCTTGCAATAAGCTTATTTCAGCTGATAAAAGATCATTTTTGGTCTTAAGACCTGCCTTTACCTGCTCGATTATGATACCATTACTTTCCTGAGCCTGGTTCAGGTTTTGTCGGCTTAAATCTAAACTATTAACAGTCTGCTTATAAGTATAATATTGTTTTCTAATTGAATTATTTAATTCTTTTTGAGTTTTATTAAAATTTAAATTAGCTAATTCTATATTATTCCTAAGTTTTCGTAAATCTAACTCCGGACTTGCCGCTACCTCAGCCCTCTCTAAATCAACTTTAGCCAATTCTATTTGCCTTTTCCGTAATTCAAAAATAAAACTATTTTCAATGGCCATTTTCAGAGCTTCTTCTTCACCTATCTTCCATATTTCGGGGTAATCTACCTCGATTAAATTAAATTCTTCTTCCTCTTGATTACTTAATCCTAACTCTAATTTAAATTCTCCAAAAGATTGATGGTAGTCATCATTGGCTTTTTCTAAATCAAAGACAGCGTTATTGTATTTGTTTTCCTGCCGAAGAAGATCTAAACTTCCTTTGTATCCAGAATTAACCTGAATTTTTACTTCTTCTAATAACCTTTTCTCTAATTCTACTTCTTTGCTTTTAGCGGTAATATTTTTTTCAGCTTGATTTAATTGAAGATATTTTTGGACTACATCGATAATTACCTCATTTCTGGTCTGGGTATAATTATCCTTTGCCTGAAGCAGTCCTAAATCTCCCTGTAATTGTATGTAGCGCGATTCAGTGAGCAGGTTATTTGCCTTAGTCTTTTCATAATCTATTTGAGCATTTTCTAAATCTAAATTGGCTATCTTTAAATTTAAATTATTTTCTAAAGCTAAATTAATTGCCTGGCTAAGATTCATCTCTTTCGTTTCTACAGCGAACAATGCACTGGAAAAAATAAAAAATATTACCAGAAATAATATTGTACCTTTTGCTATTTTTTTAATCACAAAGCAACACACCTCTCCATTATATATTTTTAATTAAACTTAGAAATCCGCCTGGCACTCAATTTGAGTGCCAGGCGGTAATGAGCAATATAAAACTGTAGGATAGGCGTTCCCCGTTTTCACGAGGGGAAGCCCGCCTGTCGAAGTAGGGGGCTGGATTTATCCGACCCGGTTCCTTGCGGGTTCGATGAATCGAACCCCTACAACAGAATAACCCCAGTGAAGCAAGGCTTCACAGAGTAGGTAAAAATAATATATCTTTCTTTGAAAGATGCCGCCTATGGCAGTGGTAGTTTACTATTCTCTTTATCTATATCTATTACATAATATTAAAGCAATTACTGTGCCAATTTATATCGAGTATCTAGTATCGAGTATCGCGTATCGCGTGAAAAAAAGAACTAGAGAAAAAAGAAAATAAGGAAACAAAAGCAATAAATACTCTTTTCTCTTTTTTTGTTACCCCATTAAAATGTACACTAACAAAATTTTTGTAATATTATTTTTAGTTACAATCATTTTTATATGATTTTTCTAATCTATTTTCTGTTAATTGTGCTGCTTCTTCCCACTTTTATCTCAAAATACTGTGCAATTTTTTCTCAGTTATCAATAAACCTTCCTATTAGATATACTTATATTTTATAATTAAATACTTTACCTTTTATTTTACCACAATCTCTTCCTATCTTCCTTCTTTTTT
>JAHLWV010000312.1 GCA_019057735.1 Promethearchaeota archaeon
ACTAATCTAGAGGAATGGAAATTTTGGCGTGCGTTTGAACCCAACTTTCGAGATATGGATTTGTCTAAGCTAACAACTCGTTTACAATATTCTGGAGTTAAAAAAAATGATCTTGATCAAATTATTAATACATATAAGAAATCATTGGAAGAAAATGATCCTCCTTCAACACCACGGGATATATTCGATATGTATATGACAGATTCAAGATTTCGAATTCCCTCAATCAAATTTGCAGAAGCTCAAAGTAAGCACCAAAAAGACACTTACATGTATTTGTTTGCGTGGAAAACTCCATTTGAAGGTGGCAAGTATGGCGCATTACATGCGTTAGAAATTGCGTTTGTATTTCATACCCTTATGAACGAATATTTATGGATATTCCCAAAAAGAACAGAAGAGACTGTATCGTTATCAGAGAAAATGATGGATTACTGGATTTCTTTTGCTGAGACAGGCAATCCGGAATGTGAAGGTGTCCTTAATTGGCCACAATATAATATCGATAAAAGAGAAACGATAAAATTCGACACTAATGTCGAAGTAATCGAGGATCCGTTAGGTAAAGAAAGAGAGATGTGGAACAAGATGAAAGAATGGTCTGAGTTTTGAAATAAAGTTAACAATATTAAGATATTTTAAAAATTGTTAATTATTTTTGCTATTATTATTATTATTTAATTACTAAGGAAGTAGTGGAGAAAAATGAAAGATTTAATGGGTAAAACGTGCTTTTTAACTGGAGCTGCGAATGGGATTGGGCGATCATTTGCTAAGGCTTTAGCTAAAGAGGGTATGAAGTTATTTATTACTGATATAGATACCGAAGGTTTAGAGCGAGTTAAAAACGAAATAGAACAAACTGGGACAACTGTTCATTCGATGAAGTGTGATGTTTCTAAATTAAGCGATTTTGAAGAAGCTTCTAAGGACTTTTATTCTAAATTAGGAGATGTAGACCTCTTAATAAACAACGCAGGTATTGGTTTAGCTGATAACTTAGCTGATATGGATTTAGAGATATGGAAAAGTGTAATTGATGTTAATTTGTGGAGTATTATCCTTTCGCTTAAGGTTTTTTTGCCACGTATGTTAGAAAGAAAGTCTGGTCACATAGTCAACGTAGCTTCAGCAGCTGGGCTATTCGGTTCGTCTGAACCTCTTCCCTATATTACTTCTAAATTTGCTGTGGTTGGTCTCTCAGAGGGTTTATTTTCTCGTCTTAATATGTTTGGTATAAATGTTTCAGTCATAGCCCCCAATTACATTAGAACGAATATTTTTGAAGAAGGACTAAAAAATATGAAATACGACCCAAAGATGCTCAAAGATTTTGGAAAGGAAAAACTTGATGAAGTCTATAATACTTGGATTGATAATGTTATTAATTCAGCTATGTCCCCTGATGTTGCAGTAAGGAAATATATTCGACAGATTAAAAAAGATCTGTTATACATTTTCGATAGTAAAGCGATAAAAGATATAATGGCTCTTAAAGGAAAAGATCTTCAGAATTATGAGAAATTATTGCTGGATTATGGAGAAATGCAAGCGAAAAATATGAGAGCGTATTTTCATCAACATGGTATAAATATTGAAGACTACATGTAGATGTCTTAATTTTAATATAACTTGAATTCAAATAAAATTAGAGAAGTGATCATTTATGAAGGATTTTAAAGGAAAAGTGGCAGTTATAACTGGTGCTGCGAGTGGCATTGGTCTAGGAATTGCCAAGAAGTGCATTCAAGAAGAAATGAATGTTGTTATGGCAGATATTGACATAAAACGCTTACGTCGTGTTGAGAAAAAATTGAAACGAGAAGGTGTATCAGTAGTTGCTATACAAACTGATGTTTCTAAACCTGATGACGTTGAGCATTTGGCTAAAGTTACTTTAGATGCTTATGGAGAAGTACATTTGTTATTTAATAATGCTGCTGTCGCAAACACAAAATATACTTGGAACTATACTTTAAACGACTGGGAATGGCAATTAGGTGTTAACCTTTTCGGAGTAATACATGGCATAAGAGTGTTTGTACCAATTATGTTAAAACAAGATAAAGAATGCCATATAGTTAATATCTCGTCAATAGAAGGGTTGGTTTCAGGTTCAGGCCCAGGTGGAGCAATTTATGGACTATCTAAGCACGGAGTATTATCTTTAACAGAAACTTTAAGAATAGAATTAGAATTGATAGGAGCTAAGCTTAAAGTTTCAGCTGTTTGCCCTGGATGGGTCAAAACACGTATTATATACGGAGATATACATCGTCCAATAGAACTTCAAAATGATCAAGAGGATTTAATAGAGGATACAAGAAATGAGGATTTAGCTGAAGCATATGAGATTGAGGATATGTTTGAACAATCTCCCCCGATTTCTCCAGAAGAAACTGCTGAAATTATATTTCAGGGTATAAGAGAAGAAAAATTATATATATTGACTCACAAAGACGAATATCTTAAGGGAATAGTTAAGCAGAGATTTGACGAGATTTTAAGTGCGTTTGAAGATTAATTGACAAAAATAGTAGACTATTACCTAATTAATTATTAAAGTAAAAAATAAAAGAAGATTAGTTATATAAAATTCAAACTAGTTGTTTTTTTTTTCCAAAATGTGTATACATAAAGCTGCTTCTCCAGTTCCAATGGTTCCACCCCCATTATGGGCTAATGCTATTTTAGCATCTTTTACTTGCCTTTTTCCTGCTTCTCCACGTAATTGAGTAACTAATTCATAGATCTGTGCTAACCCTGAAGCCCCAATAGGATGACCACGGGCCAATAAGCCTCCACTAGGATTAACGGGTATCTTCCCATCGATTTGAGTAGCACCACTCTCTACTAATGGGCCTCCTTGACCAATAGGGCAAAAACCTAACTGTTCAATTACATTAAGTTCGGCATATGCGGTAGCATCGTGAACCTCAGCCACATTTATATCATCTGGCTTTAACCCCGTCATTTCATAAGCGGCGGTGACAGCTCTTTCGCATACATTATCTTTTTTCCATGAACCAGACCTTAAAATAGAAGCGCGCGGTAAAATTGATCTTTCTTTCAAATGTGGATTTTTCTCTAAATATTTTTCAGAGCAGAGTATTGCCGCCGCCGAACCATCTCCAATCGGGGCACACATTGATCTTGTTAATGGATATGCCACTACATAATCTTCTAAAACTTGATCAACAGTTTGCGGAAAAGTATATTGAGCTAATGGATTCATCGTCGAGTTGTTATGATTTTTTGCTGCGATCATCGCAATTTGTTTCTGTGTCGTTCCATGAGTTTTCATGTGTTGACGGGCTCCCATAGCGTAAAAGTCCATGAAAACAGAATGAGGTTTTTTTTTAGTTTTCCCTTCGTTTCCGCTTTTTTTTGCGGCTTCTTCATTTCCTTGTTGAATCTGCTTCTTCAGTAAATCAATTGTCTTCAATGTTCTCTCTACATCAGTCCCAGAAATAAATCCCATCATCGGGCCTTTTATACCCTTGATTCCGGTTGGACTCCCTATTGGAAATGTTTCGTAATACATTTTTTCTGTCCCAATTGCTAAGACACAGTCATATAATCCCGCCTTTATTGCAGTCCACGCACTATGAAAGGCTGTACTCCCACTTGCGCAAGCATTTTCAACGTTAATAATTGGTATTTTATCTAAGCCATTAGCACTAAGAGCTACCTGTCCTCTTATGCAATGTTGGAATTCAGACTGACCCCATCCAGAATTACTAAACCA
>JAHLWV010000313.1 GCA_019057735.1 Promethearchaeota archaeon
ATTATATTAGAAATTTAAAATATTCTGTTTATCAGATTAGTATAGATTTACCTTTTAATCTATTAAACATTTAGGTAGCCTAAGGTGAGCTTAAAATGGGTGATAAAAAACTTAACTTACAGAAATCGAACATTGAAGTTCAAATTGCACATATAGATGATGTTTCTGGTATTCACGAGGCACTTAAGCAAAACCTTGTTGAGATACGCGATTTTAATAAGATTACTAAAGAACAACGAGTAGTATTAGAAAAAAAAGGTTTTTTGAGAAAGGAAGTAGATAAAAATTACTACAAAAATCTTATCAAAAACCCTCATATCGATATTTACGTAGCAAAAATAGAGAATGGGGATATTATTGGCTTTGCCAGCATTCATAAAAACATACATGATGTCAGAAAAGTACGCGATGTATTAGGAAACTTAGACACTGAGAATGACAAAGCACGAGAATTACTCCTTGATGATGGTAAAGAATTTGCTTATTTAGATCAAATCAGCATCTTACCAAAATATCAACGTAAGGGAATTGGAACTATAATTTTTAATAAGGCTTTATCGGAATTAAAAACTCCAATCGTTGCTTTTATAGTAGAAGTACCCTTAAAAAATAAAGCATCCATTTATTGGCACGAACATAATGGTTTTATACTCGAAGCCATCAGTGATGGGGAATATAAGGGAAAATCTTTTAAATTTTTGATTTATATAAATTGGAATAAGGCAACTTGAAAATTACCAGACTTTATTGAAATTAGATTAATTTAATGCCTTAGCTGTTGAATAACTTTACTTGTCCCGATTTTTAGTCAAGATTTCACTGGTTAAACTCTTAGCAAGCTTAGCGCTCGTATCAAAAAGACCCTTCATAGATTTATAAAAGATATCGCCAATTAATTCGCTCATCTTTTTATCTGGTTCCGTGCTGACTTCACTATCTGCAGTGTCATTCAATTCTTTTATAAGATCAACTTTTCTTTCCTTGAGTTCCTCAGTAAGACCCTCAAACTTATTTTCTATATCATCCATTTCAGGATTTTTGTTATTTTCCATTTTTTTTTTACCTCATTTTTTATTCTTGTTCTGTTTCAGGGTGAACCCTAAGAGAATCGATAATCTTGATTATATCCGCAGCAAGTTCATATCTCTCATCTCGGTATTTTGGACGAGATAATCGTTTTTCTACTATAAGCGGGGTCCCAATTTTTACTCTTATCCCTGTGGTGTCAATCAAATTTAGAATTTTTGCCTTTTCCGTGTATATTGCTATTGGGATTATAGGTGCCATCGCAGCGACTGCGAACTTAATAATGCCCGCCATCGCTTTCACTTGAACCTCAGGTGTAAGTTTCGATTCTGGCGTCATCGCTACAAGATCTCCGACTTCGTTGAGATAATGGAATACTTTATCTATTGGGACAGTATCGTCTTTATCAAGAGTGCTACGGAACATACCTAATGTTTTAAGAACGGGGCCATACAATTGGTGTTTCATTAATTTATGATAAACCATAAAATGAATTCTTCGTCCAGACACTTGGCTAATAATTGCCATATCTCTCATAGCATTTTCGCTTACAGTAGTTAAAATAGCTTTTCCGATAATCGGTACGTTTTCTTTGCCTTCTATCTTTAAATCGGCAAAGGTTTCTAAACCAAAGCCTCCAATACCTTTTACAGCTGCGTATAAAATATCTTTCATCAGATTTTTACTGTTTAATTTATCTTTTCCTTTCGTTTCCTTTTCTTCTGTTGATGATTCAACCATTTTTTTTCTCTCCTTTATAATTTGTCTATAAAATTACTAACTTCCTCCATCCGTCTCTCGTAATATTCCTTTAACTCTTTCTCAGAAACAAACGAAGGAATTACTTTTTCTAAATAAATATCAAAAATTGTTGATAATTTAGTTTTATGTTGAAGAGACTCAAGAAATTCCTCTCCTAAGTGCTTCAATTGATTAAAAAATTCTGCCATTTCTCTTTTTCCTCTATTTAAATTAAGTTAATTGATCCCATTTTCCACATCTAGAACCCCAACGGGCAATAACTTTGTTTCCATACTCCGGCATTTTAACTTGGACAATCTCACAGTTATTTGGACAATCACCGCAGTTAAACGCTGAAGTGGTGAATTCTATCTCGGCTACCTCAAGACCTCTGAATTCAGTCTCATGTTCGTGTTCGATATAGTAATCTCGCACAAGGATAGCCATACCAAGAGCCCCCATCAATACATTATATTTAGGAACAATAACTTTACATCCTAAATGTCTTTCAAAAGCCTCTATTATTCCCTGATTGTATGACACGCCTCCTTGAAAGACAATTGGCTCTTCTAAATCCTTTCCTTTTCCTACATTGTTCATATAATTTCTAACGAGCGAATCGCATAATCCTGCGATAATATCTTCTTTTGTATAACCCGCGTTTTGCTTGTGAATCATATCAGATTCAGCAAAAACAGTGCATCTCCCCGCAATACTCACGGGATTTTTTGATTTAATGGCATAATCGCCAAAATTTTCAATATCAATCCCAAGACGCGCTGCTTGATGATCCAAAAATGAACCTGTTCCAGCTGCGCAAATAGAGTTCATAGCAAAATCTATAATTATCCCATCTCGTAAGAGTATTATTTTCGAGTCTTGACCGCCAATTTCTAAAATTGTTCTTACATCGGGATATATGGTCTGAGCAGCAACAGCGTGAGCGATAATCTCTGTTTTTGCGAGATCAGCGCCAACTATAGCTTTAGTTAAATACCTTGCCGAACCAGTCGTTCCGCAACATCGTATTGCATACTCGTGTAAATTCTCGCTTTTTTCTATATTTTCACGTAATTCTGCCATTCCAGCTTTTGCTGATTCAATGGGAGAACCTCGATTTCGTAAAAATACGCTGGAAAGTATATTTCCATCGGAATCCATTAACACAAATTTGCAACTAACGCTTCCTATGTCGATTCCAAGGAAGGCATCCTTTTTTTGTTCTTCTTTTACTACCCTATCTGAAACTTCTTCCATTTATACTTACCACTAAACTGAATTTTGAATTAATTGATAACATTCGTTGTAAAATATATCTCCAAAGCGAGGATATATTTTTTTATTACCATTTGATACGAATTTAGCATTATTTTTAATTTCCTTATTCCTGCGACCATGCATTAGATCCGAAAAGGCCTCGAGCCTTGTACGAAACCCCTCCATCCCACTTTGTTCATCAAATGAGAAGTAGATTATCGGGAGGTCGTAAATCTTCTTAAGTTTATTAGTTATAATTGTTCGAGCAGTCACTTCCGGCATACATAAAAACGGGTATTCATGAACAAAACCGTCAAAATCCGCTTTAGCTTTATCAATATATTCTCCTAATACCCACCTTGCCTCGCCGCCAATATCCATAGGCATATACGGATGTGAAAGATGCTCCAACCATTTTCTGTGATAGTTAAGGTGAAACTTGTGAACGACCCAATCGTAAAGGCTTAATGACTGGTGAATCTCGATTCCCATTTCACCTAATTTACGTCTAATGTCAAGATTCACGTACGGTTCTAAACTGATGTGAATCTCACCCGAAAGCCCTACCTTTAATGGACTTAAGGTTTTATCAATATCTAATCCGTCAAAATCATGTTTTATTACATTCTTAAATTTCCTTAACACAGGGAGCGTATTGGCTTCATCAAGTTTTGTTAACAAACCGTTAACGGTATTCGTTGTGTCTCCTTGATTTCGCTCGTA
>JAHLWV010000314.1 GCA_019057735.1 Promethearchaeota archaeon
CTAATCAACAAATGATTCTGAATGGGATCAATTGGATCAGAGAAAAATTCGCAGATGTACCTGACGATGTTGGCATTAATGAAATACACGCTGGTAATCCTGATTGGATAGAACTTTATAACTATGGCCCAAGTATAGATATGACAGGGTGGTATATTGAAGCCTATAATGGAGCTCTTCTTGATGAAAACTATACATTCCCTTCCGGATGGATGTTCAATTCTCATCAAGTAGTAGTTTTACATGAGCTTTCTGGGTCGGATACCAGTACAGATTTACATATTGGATCCAATATAGGATGGATATCTGGAGCTGTAGCAGTCGGTCTTTTTGACGATACGGGTGCGAATATTGATTGGTTTGAGACATACGATAATACTGTGCCTCTTCCTGGCGACGCTGTATGGAATAATGATACAGTTATCGATATAAATGATAATTATGCTTCTCGAATAAATAACATAGATACAGATAGAGCTTCTGATTGGAACGTTTCTGCTAGTGGTTCTGAAGGTTTATTGAACCCCGGACAAATCCCCTTCGAATTTAAAACAATAACAGGTCCAGTTGCCATTTTTCAAGACGCTTATCCTTGGGGTTTTAACTCAACTGATGAAATCTTAGATATGTATGGTATTTCGTATGACATTTACAATTCATCAGATTTTGGATTAGTCGATCTTTCACCTTATCAGAAAGTCATTATTTCGTCAAAACAGAGTCAAACCTTTTATGATACGTTGGATGGAAATGTAACCTGGTTTGAAAGCTACGCTGCAGGTGGAGGTATTCTTGAAATCCATGCATGTGATAGCACTATAGGGGCTAATTGGCACAGTTCATATTTGATGCCTGGTGGTTTAGACGCTACACCTTTACTTCTTAATGATGTGGATATTAATTTGGTTCAGCATCCGGTTATTTTAAACCCTTACACTGTTAATGATACTGCGCTCGATGGTTGGGGCTCTTCTGCTCATGGACATTTTGACACATTTCCCCTTGGAAGTAGAGAGATACTACAACATACAGGTACTTCTGATCCTATTTTACTAGAATTTGCATTTGGAAAGGGATATATTATTGCATCTATGCAAACACTCGAATATGCTTATCATTACAATATTGCTGGATCTGAGGTATTAGAAAACATTATTCTATACAATCCATCAACCACTTATTTTACTGATACTCTTACTGTGGAAACTCCTAATAGTCTAAGTTCATGGCATACGGGTACTTCACATGATATCGAATGGGTTACCACAGGTAATGTTTCAAATGTCAAAGTTGAGCTGTATAGAGGTGGTGTTTTTGAACTGGAGATTACTGCAAACATCACAAATGATGGCGAATTCTCTTGGTCTATCCCACTGAGTCTCATCGATTCTACTCAATATCAAATAAAGGTTACTGATGTATCTAATCCCCTTACATATGATTATAGCCAATATTTTGAAATATTCAATCCCACACTTACTGTGACATCTCCAGTTAGCTCAAGCGCATGGATTAGGGGTACAGAAAACACTATCAGTTGGACTTCAACTGGAATTCTTGCGAATGTGAAAATCGAATTATTTTTGAATGATACTTTTGTGTTAGAAATTATTGCAAGTACGCCCAATGACGGAGATTATAATTGGACATTACCATCAGATCTTGATCTTTCTACTCTATACCAAATAAAGTTAACTGATGTCTCTAATGCTTTGATTTATGATTATAGTGATTACTTTGAAGTTACTATTCCAAGCGATGGAGGAACTCCAGGAATTCCCGGTTATAATCTGGTGATATTTATAACATCGTTAGTAGGAATTTCCACACTACTTCTAAAAAAGAAATTCAAAACCAAATAATCTTTTTTTTTTTATTTTTCAAATTAATTTAGAAACCCTATTTTTTACAATATCTTCTCAATGATTCATTATTACTCATTTTTTAAACATTTCAAAACTTTCTCTCACGAACATTTAGATTTTCATCTAAAGAGGATAATAATAGATAAATTTTGAAAGAAAATAGATATATCATTACAAGGGAAATGATAAGAATGTGGGGTAAATAGGTTTAGGCATATTCTTCCCTTATTAATTTTTCAACCGCACCTAACTGCAATGAAAAGGGCTCGATTGATTCCATTTTAAGCGAGGTTAACGCCGCAGAAAATCTTAAGGAATTTTCTGGACTTTTAGTTAACCGAGATCCTAAATAACTTATAAAAGCAGTATCACCTCTACCTGTTCTTCCAATGTTGCTAATATTCTTCCAAGGAAAGGAGTACGATTCATTTTTTAAAGTCAAGTTTATCCCCTTTTTGTGAGTGATAAGAACTTCTTTCGGACCCAAATTCATTAGTTCCTTTCCGGCTTTTTGTAATGAAGATAGGTTTGTAAGAACTTTAGCTTCAGTTTCATCAACTTTTAAGAAGTCCACCTTAGATATTATTTCAGCCTTCTCTTTTTCAGTTAAGCTGAAATATTGCATTTTATTATCTTTTATACCTCTAAGAAACCCTTGAATGTCAAGGCCCAATCTGCCCTTAAATTTCTCATTCAAGTATTCTAACAGCTCTAAATCGATTTCACCAGCAATTATCGAACCTATAACAAAAAATTTTGTTTTAATATCTGGGATTTCTTCCTTTTTAAACGCACCCGCAAAGCCCAAAGGCTCGTAACTTCTATATTCCATATTTTGCGACGAATATATGTTTTTAATTCCTGAAGTTTCTTTAGCCGGATGCGCAAAGTATTTGATATTGTTTTTCTCAAATGATTCCAAAATTGAGAAATCTTCAGCCTTCAACCGCGTAATGATCGCTACTCTTAATCCCATTCGACTACCCGCTAATCCACCGTAATACACAGCACCTCCTAGTACCGATTTACTCACTCCGTCGATTTCTATAATATCTTTCGCTATATGCCCAATGATTACAATGTCTGACTCAAATACTTCTTTAACCATAATGAATGGTTTTAAGATGAAATAGTAGCTTAAGAAATTATCTTTTTTAATTTATAAAGTTAGAAATTTCCTGAAATACGATTAAAAAAAAAGAAATAAGAAAAATAAATCAATAAAATTACTCGTAAATTAATAAAGGATTTTCCTTTGGATTGTTTAAGATACTATCTAAAATTCTCTCTTTAATTTGGTATGTGCTTGGAGCGTCTGTTAGCAAACAATTCCAATCGTAACATTTTCGGTCGTCATCAAACACTACTCCATGACTTATTGTAATTTGATTACAATCGTGGTATAACGCATGAAGCTTACCGCATTTTTCACATTTTATCACTTTTTTTCACATCACCTTTTACTTTGTTGTGGGAAAAAATTCCCTATCCCTATAATATTATGAAAAAATATTTATATACATTACGATAATTTTCATTTTTTTCATTTTTTTCACATTAAATAAACATAGATATTTATTAAAATTGAATTTCGTTTATATTTTAGATTTGTAATTGAACTTAGTTCATATTTTCAATTTAAACTGTGCTTAATCTGAACAGATTTCAGAGAAAATGAGCTTAAACCGACAAAAAATGAAACTTATTAATTAAATCTAATCTCTTAAATCTTCAAAAGAATCCATAAAACCCACAATAATAATAATAATTTTGATTGTATATTTTTTTATATTACTTTTTACCAGCTGATAAAATAGTAGTAAATCCTGTAATAAGACAAAACAATAAAAGTCCAAA
>JAHLWV010000315.1 GCA_019057735.1 Promethearchaeota archaeon
ATTTTCTTATATAGAGCAAATCCTTCTGCGTCTATACATGTTATTTCATCCTCGATTAAGGATAAAGCGACGCAATAAGGATTATGGGCATGGATCACCGCCATAGCATCTGTTTCTAGATAGATTGCTCTGTGAACTCCAAGTTCAGTACTAGCGATAAGTGAGCTTGAATCCTCTTCCTTTAAATCACACACAACTAAATCTTCTAGTTCTAAATCTCCAAGCATAGCAGATCTTCTTTTAATAATAATCTTCCCTCCACTTCGAATGGAGATATTTCCTGAATGAGATGTGTTGTAACCATGCCTTACTAAATGCTTTCCAATTTTTTTAAATATTCTATAAACTGATTCTTCAATAACCATAAATTTCAACCGTTTTTTAAAAATTAAGTCTAATATTAAGCTTTTCTAATAATTCTGATTTAGGAATTCCTTTTTCATCCCAACCTCTAACATAATAGTATTGTTCTAACATTGTTTCTAATGGAACAACGCGTCCTTTTGAAGCACCATCTTGTAAAGGTTCACTGAGAAATCTCGGTGGTAACGTATCATCCTTTTTCCCTAAACCTTCTCGAAGATTAAATACTTTTTCCAAATTGTATATCCTTTCTCCGATCTCAAGAAGTTTAATCACATCATAATTAATTCCCGTAATAGCTTTTAAAAACCGAGCGTAGTAATCAAGTCCTAATGCCCAACCTGCGAATGCGCATATAACCAAACTATCTTCAATTGCTTTCTGATTTTGTTTTAGAACAAGTAAATCAGGTTTACCTGCTGTGGTAAACCTATCTATTTTTTTTGGAGCAGCAAATATTTCTAATGAAGCCATATATCCAGTAAGATGACACCCTCCTCTATTTGAAGTAGCATATCCTAATGCATGACCAATAGCCCCTCTTGGATCATAAGCGGGGAGTTCTAATCCCTTTACATGCATAGCAGTTTCTTTGCTATTATAATTATTAGCGAATGATCTAGATCCCTCACCAATCTGGACTCCAATACCCTCTTTATTAGCAATTTTTTCTACTATTTTTTTTAATGAACTTGTATTCCCAAATTTTAGCGAAGGATCATTTAATAGCCCTTTTTCATGTAATTCCATCCCACAAGAGATACTAACACCACAAGAAATTGTATCAATTCCATATTTATTGCATAAATAATTTGCTTGAGTCACCGTGATTAAGTCATATATACCGAGATTTGGACCAAGAGCCCAAACAGATTCATACTCCGGACCTTTACCTTTCATGTTTCCTGCTTTTGTTAATCTTCCACATCTAATAGGACAAGCATAACAACCTTCTCGCTCTTGAGTTAACTTTTTATTTATTTCTTCTCCACTTACAAGGGTAGCTCTCTCATCAAATCCCTTTTGAAAATTATTAATAGGAAACATACCCAATATATTTATCACATTAACCAAGGCAGAAGTGCCAAATATTGGTAAAGAAGACCGCGTAATAGGTACAACTTTTATTTTGTCCTGAGCAACTTTTACATATTTCTTTAAAAGTGTTGGGTTATGAACATCAAATTTTATATTTCCTCCCTTTACAACAATAGCCTTAAGGTTTTTAGAACCCATAACTGCCCCCACTCCACCTCTCCCAAACGCTCTAGTTGCATCGTTCATTATTGAAGCAATCTTGACTAAATTTTCACCGGCTTGACCTATCATCAAAACATTTATTTTTTTACCTTCTATTTCCTTTAATTGATTAAGGCTATCTTCTGTGTTAAGCCCCCATAAATTTGACGCGTCCTTTATTGTAGGTTCTTTTTCTCCTTCAATCATAATATAAGCGGGTTCTTTTAGGATCCCTCCAACTAAAATTCCATCATATCCACATTTTTTCATAAAAACTCCAAAGTTTCCACCAGAATTTGAATAAAAAATACCATTTGTAAGTGGTGACTTAGTAACTAACGAAAAACGACCATTTGTTGGTACAATGGTTCCACCATATGGTCCTGTTGAAAAAATCAGTAAATTTTTTTGATCTAAGGGATCTATGTTTGCTGGAAGCTTTTCTGATAATAATTTTACTCCTAAACCTCTTCCACCTATATAATCTTCTAAAACTTTTTCAGGGATAGGAACTTCACTAAACTTCTCGTGATTTAAATCTACTTCAAGATATTTGTTATTTAACCCTTTCATAATTATGTTCTATTCAGTAAAGTTTCACGTTCATATTCTTCTACACTTTCAATCCAATCTTTTCCAATTGGTACATTATGTTTGTAACAATAATAATCCCAAACTGCTCCAAATGGAAGCGTTTTAAGTTCTTCTAGAAGTGCTAATCTTTGGAAATATTTGCCATTAACTTCATATTCCTTTAGAACTTCCCAAGGTTGGAGCAAGGCGTATAAAATACTTTTTAAAGTTGATCTTGCACCTATAACCCATGCTGCTATCCGATTGATGGATGCATCAAAGTAGTCTAATCCTATAAAAATCTTATCTAATGCTTTACTTCGGATTATTTCCTCAGCAATCTGAATTATATCATCGTTTAGGATAACTACATGATCTGAATCCCATCTTAAACCTCTACTAATATGGAGTAATATTCCCTTAACAAAAGGTAAAATTGCTGAAATTTTATCAGCAATAGATTCAGTTGGGTGAAAATGGCCAGAATCAAGAGTTAACATGAGATTGTTTTTTACGGCATAACTTAAATAAAAATCGTGGCTTCCTACTACAAAAGCCTCGCTTCCAATACCAAACAATTTTCCTTCTAATGAGTCTTGAATATATATTGGATCTAGTTCTTGTTCGAAAATTTTATCTAAAGATTCTTTTAATAATTCTCTATGTCCAGTACGGTCTACTGGTATATCTTTTGAACCATCGGGAATCCAAATGTTATTAATCACGATATCATTCAATTGCTTTCCAATTTCAACACATATTTCGCGGCATTTCTGTACGTGTTCAATCCAAAAGTCACGAATTTCTGAGGATTTGCTGCTTAAAGTAAATCCCGATTCCGCTTTAGGATGAGAAAACAAAGTAGGATTAAAATCTAACCCCAATTTCTCCCTTTTTGCCCAGTCTATCCAAGGTTGGAAATGTTCTAATTTAATCTCATTTCTATCTACATGTTTTCCCTTGAAATCTCCATAAATGGCGTGTAAACTGACACGGTGGTTGCTTGGAATTAGGGAAATTGCTTTAGTAAGGTCCATTTGAAGCTCTGTAATTGTTCTTGCCTTACCGGGATAATTTCCTGTTGCCATAATACCTCCTCCCGTTAGCTCAGAATCTAGGCTTTCAAATCCTCCAACATCATCTCCTTGCCAACATTGAATTGAAATGGTTATAGAATCCAAATCCTTGAGAATTTGATGAGTATCGATACCAAGTTCTGAATATCTCTCTTTCGCAAGTTCATAGGATTCTATAATTTTTTTTGGAATCATATTTTGGATTATGAACTTAAATTTTTAAATTATATATAATGTTAAAAATTGATATATCTTGTCTTTTTTTTATTTATCAATTTAATAAAATTTAAAATAAAGAAACATTAATTGAAAGTAAATTATGATAAAACCTCCTTATGATTTAAGATGTGAATATCTTTTTAATCCTATTTGTATCGATATACGAAAACCACGGTTTTCATGGCTTTTAACACATGAAGAGAGAAATCAAACCCAAAGCGCTTATCAGATAATCGTGTCTTC
>JAHLWV010000316.1 GCA_019057735.1 Promethearchaeota archaeon
AGAAAATAGAAAATAGAAAATAGAAAATTAAAATTAAAAATAAGAAAATATACTAAAAAAAGGTTAGGATGAAATGGAGGAATTAGCAAATAAGAACTCATTTAAAAGTTATATGTATTTTTGGTCGGGACAATTATTTTCTCTTTTTGGATCAATGGTTGTCTACTTTGTAATTATATGGTGGATTACAGTGGAAACTCAGAGCCCAGTTTATCTAGCAATCGGTTCATTTTTCTTTATTATTTGTCAAGTAATCTTTATGCCAATTGCAGGAGTTCTCGCTGACAGATTGAACAGAAAAGTAATAATTATAGTTGCTGACTCTTTACAAGCACTTGCAACTCTAATTTTACTTGTTTTGTTTCAGCTGAATCTAGCCAATGTATGGATTATCTTAATATTCATCAGTATTCGCAGTATCTTTCAAGCGTTTCATTTACCAGCAGTGAATTCTATTATACCCGCTATGGTTCCAAAAGAAAATTTGTCCAGAATTAACGGGATTAATTTTTTGTTTACTGGAGTAGTTCAAATTATTGCTCCATTAACAGGAGCAACTTTAATGATTTTCATTCCAATAAACACGATTCTTTGGGTCGATGTCATAACATTTTTTATAGCATTAATCCCGCTACTACTCGTTAAGATTCCATCAGTCGAGAATCACGGAGAAAATGATGAAAAGAAATCATTCGTTAGGGAATTCAAACTTGGTCTCAAAACTATTAAGGTTATACCTGGCTTAGTTACAATAATTTTTCTTTCGATGTTACTCAATTTTTTAATCAGGCCTTTTGATACACTGATGCCCTATTATATAAATGTTTATCACGGTGGTTCTGCCACACATTTAGCAATAGTTTTAGTGTTTTTTCAAGGTGGTATGATTTGTGGTGCCATTATAACTTCAATCAAGAAAACCTGGAATAACAAGATGAAAGTAATATTTGGTAGTATTTTCATTCTCATGATCGGCTATGGAATTATAGCTTTAGCTCCTCCAGGGGGATACATAGTAATAGGTATAGGTGGTGTTGCGATGGGCTTAACATTACCAATTATAAATGCACTATATCAAACATTTATACAAACGGTTGTTCCAGCCGATATGATGGGGAGAATTACTTCCATCGATAATTCACTTTCCATGTCGATCTCTCCAATTGCAACTTTACTTTCTGGACCCTTTGCGGAAATGTTCGGAGTTGGTAATTTGTTCCTATATTGTGCTATTCTTGGAATGATAGTGACGATTTTAATCTGGAATTTTACAAGCATTAAGACTGTAGATTATGACAGCAAAAGTGAATTGGAAATAATTACAAATGGTATAAACAGTTTAAAAAATTAATTTTTTTATTTTTTCTATACAAGAATTTATTATAAAAAAAAGTGAACATTTAAACATTAATCTTTTTTCTCCAAAAGTTAATCTTTTTACGAATATCTTCAATTTCCATTGAAGACAATAAATTTGGAACCGAACTGAGAGTTGCGATAGTAAGACCCATAGGATTCAAAATGGAAGCATATCCAATATCTTCAGTTATTCTTGCTCGTAGGTATTCTAAGTCGTTTGAAAGTTCAGAGCTCAACTTTTTGTCTAAATTGCTGAAGAACTCATCAAATAATTCCGTAACTGAACCTTTCGGAGCAGTGGTAGAATCAAGATCTGAACTTGTTTTTGATATTTCAACACTTTCTTCTATTGTAGGGGTGGGAGGAACATCATCTTGTAAAGGAACTGCTGGTTGGGTGGTATAAGTTAGTTTTTCTTTAACAGGTTTTATAACATCGTTTTTTATTGATGTAATGGGTGGTTTATTTTGCATCTTAAGTTCATTAAGAATCGAAGTAGTCTGTGGTTTCTCATATATTGGTTGGGGGATCAGTTCTTTAAGCTCATTGGTTACTTGCGACGATTCTATTGAATACATAATTTCGCTATCGCTTATTTTCTTGCTTTGAATCCACACATCTTCTAAAATCGGTGCAAACAGTTTCACATGCTCGGTTAGAACAGAACCCATTCCAGCTATCTCAATCCGTCCAAACTCATTTTTAGACGCTGCACAGATCACAACTTCCTCAAAATCGCGGTTAACGGAGTATAAATTTTCTCTTGAGTATAACCTGATGGTAATATTAGGATATTTCACGACTTCCGCTAATTTTAATTGATCCTTTGGATCGTTCGTATCGAAATTTGCTGAGATTCTCACATTTACGAATTTCTTCACTCTTGAAACAGCTATTAAATCTAAATCTTCCAGTTTTGGTAGTATAATATGAATTTTTGCTTTAACACGTGTAAGCGTTTCGTTTATCTGAGCCTTCATCCCCTCAACACTTCTTACAAACCATACATCTTTAAAACTTAACATTGATGCTTCTTTCGAACGCTCCCAAAATTCTGTCATGGTTTTTTCTGATAAATCCAATTGGTATAATATATTCGTCATTACATCTTCTTCAAGAGTTTTATAAATTTCTCTTTGGAATAGACTCTTTAGTTCTTCAATTCCCTTATCCACATCCTCATAAACGCTTGTTATTCGATTGTCTAAATCTACCATAGTCTCCTCTAATCCAGAAACAATATCCGATAGAAAATTACCTAAATCAACACTCATCTCACCCGCAACATCTGAAATAGAACCCAATTGCTCTATAACTTGATCCAATGTCCCTTGAATAGAATTGACAAATTTCTCTCTAAAATAGTCTGTGAGGTCGCTGAATTGTTCTGAGATTATTTTTGAAACTATTTTCTCAGCCATACTTTTTAACGCACCGATTCTAAATTGTTTTTCGAAAGCAATAGAGATTTCAGATTTAATTTTTTCTAATCGACTTTCAACCACATCAAATTCTTTGATGATTTCGTTAGGGACGATTTCTCTTAAATTTAAGATAAATCCTCGAATTTCTTGAAATTTTTTGACTTTATCGAGCTCACCCTCTACTTTACTGAATTGCGCTCTTATTTGAGCTGGTAAATTAGTTTTCATAGTGTTGATGTAGTTTCTATAATCGTTGAATTTGTTTAATTTAGCTGAGTGTGACTCAATTTCTTTAAATTTTAATTTTAGTGTTTTAGGTGTTGATTCTTTTATTTGTTCTACGATTTTTTTAAATTTTTGAATTTGATTTAATAATGCAGTGTAGGGAGGTAAAGCAATATAAAAAGGAGTTGCTCCCGGCACTTCGCGAACTAATCCTTTTTCAAGAAGATTTTTGGCAATAACAATTGCTCTCTCCTCTGAAACATTGATTAATAACGCTATTTCTCCCGCCATAACAGGACCTCTTCCCGTCAAATGAAAATACGCTTCAATTTCGTCTTGAGTTAAACCAATTAATTCCAAAACTTGCTTAGTTGATTTGAATTTGCTATTATCCTCACTCATTTATATTTCACACCACTAAATCTTATTTTTTATATATTTGTTCAAGAAGCTCTAAGTGTTTAATTGCGGATTCTTTCTTAAGGATATCTTCCGAGACTGCTTTTCTAATATTTTCGATTAGGTACTCTGGATAGAATTTCTGAGCAGTTAAATCTGTTATTAAGAATATCCATTCAACGTTGCTTTCATCTTTAATAATTTTAATAACATTATCAGCTTCTAAAGTTGCTAAAAATGTTCTAACCTGATCGAATGTTTCACCTGGACCCCTAGGTACTTTATTAATAGGATACG
>JAHLWV010000317.1 GCA_019057735.1 Promethearchaeota archaeon
TTTTTTTTCTTTGTATTAGTCTCATAATAGTTATTTTAAAAACTATTAAATTTCTAAAGTCCATGAGATTTATAAAATGTAAAAACTATTAACTTTAAAAGAACATAAAATCTTTTAGCTATAAAGTAAAGTAGTGATCACTGAAAAAAGAGTCAAATATCATGATTATTAGAATAAATTCTGTTGAAAGTACGATTGAAATTTTTTACAAGAACTATGTCCATCTTCATGGTTTTTTAAAATTGTCCGCTGAAGATCAAAATAAAAATAAGCTATATACCATAATAGTTCAGGTTCTTAGCGAACAAACAATATCAGACTACATATTTACGCGCCAAAAATTAAGAAATGTTAAAATAACAGATTACATCAAAGCAGAATTAGAATCAGAACTAGAGTATGTTATTCAAGGCCGTCCTATCCTCTGCATAGAAAAAGATATGAATACGAAAGAAATAAAGAGTCATGTAACCAATGTATTCTTTTTAATTGAAGATTTGATGGAAAATAAAACACTTCAACCCCATTTAATGAAAATTTTAGAGGATCAAAGCGACATCCATGAAGATTTGAGATATATTTTCCCTCCTGATGGAATCTTTATGGGTAATTTAGCATCTGAAAAAAAAGTGGAGGTCTATTTTCCCTTCAAATATTTAATGTACCATTTTTTTATTGCGGGTGCTACAGGTATGGGGAAATCAAATTTAAATCAAGTTTTTATAGACGGTTTGTTACAACATAACGCTCAGATAATTCTCGGAGGGAAAGGAACTAAAATCTCCATGCTTGCTATTGACATGCATGATGAGTATGCCTTGGGATGTATTAAATATGGAGTTATTGATATATGCAAAACCTCAGGATACAACAAAGATCTATTTGGTTCTTGGTTTTACCTCTATCCTAATAAAGGAATTCCACCGGCAGAATTAAAGAGCCTGGCAACTCCTTGTCTAGTAAATTATCAAGAGATAACACCAGAAGACCTTTTTACGACAGGCTCTTTTAACGATCTTCAAGCCGGAGCTATTTATTCATCATATAGAAGTGATCAAGAAAATTATATCGAAAATTTATTAACTGATGGCTATCGTCCCCCAGGAGGGCATGATGAAAAAACTATGGCTGCGATACGACGAAGAATGCACTGGTTGGAGTATTCTGATATGTTCCAATCTAATGCCGCTAGCAAACTTCCAGAAATCGTGCTAAAGTTGGAAAAAGGGAATGTAATTATTTTCAATGCGTCCATGATATCCGATTTAGAACAGTTCCTTTTTAATAGCATCTTGGCTAGAACATTGTTTGATATTCGTAAATCGCTAAAATCAGCTTCGGATATTGTTACTCTTGAGAAAAAACTAATCCAGAATTTGCCCAAAAACTTTTATGAAAATTATAAAGCTAATTTGAAAAATGTTTATATTAAAACCGGAACAACCGTTAAAGATCCATCAGAATTACCAATTATTATCTTTACGATTGAAGAAGCTCCAAGCATCTTACGACCGGAAATGATGAGACATAACAATGTCTTCAAAGATATTTCGCGACAAGGTAGAAAATTCAATCTAGCATTAGAAGTGATCTCACAGCAATATTCACCTATAGATGAGAGCATATTATCTAATATGAATACCGTTATTAATTTACCTTTGAGATCAGAAAAAGAAAAAGCTGTTGCAGCCCAAATGCTAGGAGGAGGCATTCAGCGCAGCGATTTAGAATCTTTAACAGGGACTAGGGGGATAGCGTTAATTTCGGGAATTTGGCTTACCAATTTTCAAAAATTAAAGATTCCGCTCTATGATGAATACTTTGAACAACACTCTAAAAGGTTTTATGAAAATTTTGCAAAAAAAGTCGCGTCTTCAGCACCCCCACCTACCTCACTTCCATAATGATAAAAGATAAAAAAACTAAGGTGATAAAAAATATCTTTTAATTTCGAATTAATCTCACTTGAGAAGTCATTTGAAAAAAGACCTGAAATATCTATTGACGAAGATGTTCAAAAATTTAAAGAATTTATTCAAGAAAGAAGAGCTAAGTGGACTGAAGAAGAGAAGATCGAGCTCGAGACTGATAAATTTGATAATGATGAAAGTTTAAAAAACACTAATTTACTCTTTAGTGAAATGCCACATCTCGCAGTTGGGAAGGAGTCTATGAATTATGTACGCGATAATTACGAAATTATAGGTTTTGATGAGAGTTCAAATACTTTTAGCGGAACTTATGCAAAACTTGCATCATTTAAATTTGGAGAATGCCATCTCACTTTTAAGAATGGAGAATATCAAAAAGAAAAAATAATGTATAAACCTATTACCACATACATAGAAGATAACGAGCATAAACTTATTATTTATAAAACAGTAATCGAAAATTTTGTAAAAACCATTAAACGAGAGTTCTATGTGGGTAATTTAAAAGATAAAGTTGATAAACTCGAAGAATGGTTCGAATCAACATATAAAAAAAAAATAGATGATCACATTAACTCTCACGCTTTCTATTATCCTACATTAGGACATGTTGTAGATAGAATAAGAACTGCTGATGAGATACTAAAAACACTAATCAGAATTAAGGAAATAAGCAACTGGGGCAAAAACGAAAATGTAGTCTTCCTTGGAGATGGAATTCAAATGTTTCGCCAGCATATTTTTCCTCCAACCGCTTTTACTGAATTTTTTTACAGATTTATTCAAATATACAAAATAAAATACTACAGCTTTTCAAAGACTTGCCGGTTAAGAGATGCTCAGGGAAATTTTTTGCTGCCAATTTGGTCAGTAATATATGAAAACAAGAATTTTCTTGTGGATATGCCAGATCTTTCAATGTACACAAAAAGTAGAGCATATTTAACAAGACTGCAACAAGATAGCTCTGCTTTGAGGTTTGACATTTGCGACGATTTAGACACGAAGGATGCTTTATATATTATCAAAAATCTAATTCCATTTGCCCCACGTGGTTATCCCCTTTGCCTTGTAGGAGCTCACGAAGCAAGTACTTTATTAGCGTCGGAATTTAATAAGTTAGAAGCTGCGTTCTTAGAATTACAATACGACCCAAAAACAAAAAAATATGCTCAAAAATGGAGACATAAAGTATTAGGGGTATAATGTTTATTTATTTTACATGAAATAAAGATAAGGATTGCATATGGTAAAAATTGTACAAATATCAGATTCTCATTTAGGTTATCGAACGAGAAGAGGTGTTATAAACAAGTGGGCAATTCAAAACTACTCAAAACCTTACGAACAAGAAATTTATGATTTATTTTTAAAAGTCATGACAGACATCTCCCTAATCAAGAATTTAGATTTTGTTGTTCATTGTGGCGATATGTTTCACCATCCGTCTAAATACAGTTCGTATCCCCCACCAGAACCAGCAAGGAGAGCATTTAAAGAAGGTTTAGATATCTTCTTTGATAACACAAGCAATCAAATCCCTTTCATATATGTTGAAGGGAATCACGGGATCTTCAGAGGATATGAATATACACCATTTGAATCGCACATTCAAGTCGAAAGATATTCAAATCTTCATTATTATAAGCAAAGAGACCTATTGACGGCGATCAAAAATAATGAACCATTAAAGTTGGATTTTCCAGCAAAAAAGGTGCGCTTCTATTTATTTCCATATTTTGAATTTCAAGATTACGAAGTCTATGAA
>JAHLWV010000318.1 GCA_019057735.1 Promethearchaeota archaeon
TACGGGAGGTGTTGGAGATAATCCAAATTTTGGTGCTGATTTAAGAAATTCTCCTTATGGAATCATAATAATTGATGAATTAAAATATGATCAAAGTTTCGATTCGAAACCGTGGAATGTGCTATTAGTATATATTTTATTAACTGAAGCTGGGATTTTAGGCACTTATATATTTCTTATAATTCGCAAGAAAGTCTCTTTAATTAAGCGTATTAAAGAAAAAGTAGGTTTGGGAGGGAAAATTACACCATCCTATCTTCAAAGGTTCCCAGCAATTCATTGTGAAAATTTCAGCGTATATGCTGGTGGTAAATTAATTGTTGATTCCGTTACAATGAAGGTAGAACACGGTCAAATTCTGGGGATTTTAGGTGAAAGTGGAGCAGGTAAATCCACCTTTATTAAGGGTTTATTGGGGATGAGAAAAATAACCGGATTCTGCCAAATCTTTGGTTTAAATATAAATAAGAGAACTTCTAAAAAGATACGGCCGATGTATGGGTATGTTCCTCAAGATCTAAGCAAAATTTATCATAATTTCACAGTACTTGAAAATTTAATCTCATTTGGAAGTCAGTACGGTCTAACTGAGCAAGAAATAATAAGCAGATCTAAAAGACTCTTGCGAAGCTTAGAAATTGAAGATAAAATGAATGAATTAGTTAAAAATCTTTCAGGAGGTCAAAAACGTAGAGTCAGTATCGCAATTGGTTTAATACACTCACCTATCTTTCTCATTTTAGACGAACCTACTTCGGGATTAGATCCGATTATTCGTGAAAATTTATGGTTAGTTTTAACTAAAATTAATGAGCAATTTGGCACAACATTAATTGTAATAACTCATTATCCAGAAGAATCTCGATTTTGTAATAGGGTCGCGATTTTTGGTAGGAATAGAGGGATTATAGATTTCGGGAAACCTAAAGAACTACTCGCTCAGTTACCAGGAAAAGGACGCTCAATAGAATTATGTTTTAACACCATTCAAGAAAATATAGTCCAAAGGTTAGTATCTATAGATGGAATAGAAAATGTTTTAGAAAATAAAGCAGGAACGGATTATTCAATATTCACTAATCTTAATGTCGAGTCTCTTGTTGTGAAAATTGAAAACGAAGTAGGAAAAGATACAATCCAGGAATTAAAACAAATAGATTCAAAAATGGAGCAATTTTTTAGATATAAATTAATCGAGGTACCCGAAATTGAAGAGCTCTAGAGATATAGAATTGGAACGATTAAGATTAAAAATTTTAGATGCTGTTCGTTTCTCTAAGCGGTTCTGGATGACATACAGAGAAAATACTTTTGGAATTGCTTCAATTATTAATTTAATCTATAAAAAATCATTTTTCGAAGTTTTATTCTTTACTAATAGTGATGTTATAGAAAAAGGAGTTCCGTTACTAAAGATATACACCCCTCTTGAAGATGAAATTGATTTTAATGAGATTTTATTTGAACCTGATTTAGATGAAGACGGATTGATAAATCCCACAAAAATTATCCACCATATGAGGAGGCTTATCAGTTCGGAATTTCAAAATCATCTAAGAATTTTAAATACTGAAATTATACTAATTGACGAAAGATTTGAGAATTATCAAATCAAAGCTAACCCATACGACCGAGAGATAATAATCTCTTATCCTGATTTTACATTGAAGCTTAAAATCAATTTAGAAAAATATCCGTTTTTACCAACCTTTTCTTTTTCAAGATCATTATCAAAAATTATCACCGAGAGAGAATTTACAGAGGATGAGATGATTAAAAATTGGGACACTGAAAACCCCCCTCACATTTATGAGCTTGTCGATAGAATATGTGATATTGTCTCCGCAAGAGTAAATATAAAAGTGTTAAAAGAGAATTCTCAATATTTAGTTTTATATCGTGTTACATTAGGTGATATGATTGACACATTATCATTCAAAATTCAAAGAGGAAAATCGATAGGAATAATATTTGATGAAAAAAGTTTAGCCAAAATTGATCTCAGACGAGATTTAATGATTTTATTCGACGCCATAGCAGGTTCTCAATATGACTTTTCTGGTTCAATCGAAATTTTTGGAAAACCTACTCAGTTGTTAAGTCAATCTGAGAAAGAAAAAATTTTCATTCTACCTCAAGCATACGATTCAACAATAACAAATATGAAGATCAAGAAAGCTATTCAATATCAAATTAATCTATACGCAATTTACAAGGAAAAGAAGGAAATATTTAAATTAATGCTAAAGAAAGCTGGTTTGGCTCAAGGTTTAGATGAAATAATGGAAGATTTCTTAAAAACCAGGTCATATAGAATAAACCGCAAGAAAGCATATCTAAAAAGAGTTTTAGAATCAACTGGACTACTGAATAAGAAAAACAAGAGATTTTCAAAGTTGACTCCTATAGAATTTCTTCTTTTTTCTATTACAAGGGCATTAATCCAATCACCAACAATTATAATGTTTTCTATACCATTTGGGATTTTAGGCAAGCTCGAGTATGAAAAGTTTAATTCCTACATGGATAAAATCAAAGAAAAATTTCATGTAATCCTAATTTTTCATGGTCCGGAAGAGATCATATCAAATTGTGACCAAATTCTCACGATTACAAAAAATACTTCTAAAATAGGAACTATTAAAGAATACATTGAAGAATTACCACAATATGGTGAAATTTTAAGCATAGAATTGAACAATCCAGACGCTTCTTCAATTCTTAGACTTAAAGAAATGAAGGAAATAGATGTAATAATTGAAGAAAGAAAGAATGAGAAATTCAAAATCTACATAAAAAATAGTATTACTGATGCAATAATCCAAATCACAGAACTATTGGGGCCAAGCCTTTATAGTTTTAAAAGATCCACGGCCTCCATCAGTGATTATATGGAGTTTGTTGAAAATAGATGAAGATATTAATTAGATTATAAAAGAGGATATAAGAAGATGTTAAAAAGTTTATATATCTTGGATGAACACGGAATTTTACTATATTCCAAAGAGTTCATTAAGGAACAGCAATACGACGACAATATCTTAATAGGGTTTTTCACTTCAATTGCTAACTTTAGCCGGGAAGCTTTAGGAACGGCTGTAAAAAATGTTGACCTCGGAGAAAATAATAAACTTATTCTCGCTCCAATCGAGGATGAAGGTCTACTTGGAGCTGCAATTGTCAGTTCAAATGATAATAACGAATTAGTAACAAAAATAATCAGAAACATCATGCAAGAATTTATTGACGCTTATTCACCAGATTACAATCAAGAAAAAATCATTAATGAAGAGATGGAGAAAATTGTTCAAGATGTTTTAAGAACTAAAACGATTCATTCACCCATAGTAAGGATTATAATTTCTTGGGTAGTTAATGCTCCTTTAATGATACTCTTAATTTTCGCTAGCATTAATTTAACACTTTTTATCTATTTGGCTTTCGATCTTAACCAATATATCACTCCCGATGAATTGTTTTCGAAATTTTTCCCAGCGCTGATTCTCATGTCTACTGGAAATATTGTTATACTATTTCTGTTTCCAAATTTAGTATTCGGCTTTTTATCTCCTAATAGGAATATTGCTGTTGTGAATTCTATTATTCACTTAGTTGTTACAATTATTCTATTTGCTTATTCGTCTGAACCTGCTTTTGGTTATATTATTTTAGGCCATTTACCTTTAACATTGATTTT
>JAHLWV010000319.1 GCA_019057735.1 Promethearchaeota archaeon
ACGGAGAACAGAAAAAAGAGATATTGGGATGGTTTTTTGGAATACCTCATAAAGGATTGCAGCACAAGATTTGTTTTCCTCCTTACTTATTAAGAGAACTATTATCCAATGCGGGGTTTAGAAATATTTCCACAGTATTCTATTATAACAATGAATCTATTCCTTCTGTTAGGTTTGAATGTTACAAACTTGATGAGGGTTATTCTCTTAAAATTTTTCAAATTATAGCAGAAATCCGAAAGACGATGCTTGTTAAGAATTACATTGATTTTACTGATTCGTTCATTATAAAAGAGCAAGAGGATTTAATTGCAAAATTTGCGTTAGAATTATTAAAATTAGAGAAAAACGATAAAAGCGATAAGATTTTTGATGTGTTAACTGAAATTTCTATTAAATCGCCTAAATTCGCTAAATTTTTTTTAATAGCAATAGAAAATAATGATCTTCTTTCAGAGAACGAAATAAAGTATAATCTTAAGACAATTGAATTACTAATTGATTTAAATTTTCCTAATATTTTATTAAATTCTTTAAAAAAAGGACCACTTAAACCAGGAACCCAAAAAATCATTTTTTCTTCAATTGAATTGTTCGCTAAAAGTATTATAACGAAATTAAATCAAGATCGGGACGAAACCACAGAAAAATTAAAAAATTTATCTGAGAATATTAGGGAAAATGAAATTAACTTTTTTTCTTTCAACATAATTGAACAAAAATCGCTGGACTATTACTACAAAGGGATAAAGGCTTTTTACAAAAAAAATTTCAGGACAGCCCATAATAAATTTTTAGAAGCTATACGATTGTATAGGGATGATTTATTTTATTATTGGAATCTAGCGAAAGTATTAGCTAAATTAGAATTAGAAGATCAAGCAATACAATTCTATAGTTTAACATTAAGATTTTTAAGATTAAAAAAGATTCAATATAAAGATGAAATTAAACTTGATATTAAAGAAGAATTAAACTGGGTAAGAAGTAAGCAAGGACTGACTCCCAAATTTGAACCAATTATCTCAATTGAAAAATATCACAAGATTAGATAAATTAGTTTTTGGAATAGTCTTGTATATCTTCTAAAAAATATATTTCTGTTTCGAATTTTTTCTTATTTAATTGTGCCATTAATTCACTTTCTTTTTTGGCGAATAAGGCAGGAATATTATTTTTTATTGCTAAAGCAATTGTGGCACAATCTGGAAGCGCAATAGGATTTTCGCATTTTAAGACACTAATCTCTCTCGAAAGAGAATCTAAAGAGAACACTTCAAAATAATTTGAACTTAATAAATTAACAGTTTTTTTAAAAGCCTTTTCTTTCCCTAATTTCCTACATAAAATATATTCCGTTTCTATAATTGCTAGAATAGTAGTTGAGGGAATTATTTTTTCATTCACGATATTCTTAAATAATTCAGATTCATCCCCCGATAATAATAACTCAATCATAGCACCTCCATCAAAAACAACTTTTTTAAAAGGAAATTTCATCTTTTTTCCTCTCTAAGTACAATTCTTCCAATACGGAATTGACATCGATATTTTCAACTATTTCACAAGCATTTTTAAATTTCTTTTTATCTTTCTTATTCTTCTTCATAAAATAGTTCTTGATTAGGTATTTGATGGTTGTATTATAATTTATCTTTTCTTTTCTTTTTATTTGCAATTGAGCAGCAACTTTAAGCAATTCTTCTTTTGTTTCATCATCAATTGTTATTGTAGTCATTGATTATCACTCATAGTTTTAATAACATTCATGAATTATATAGAAAATAGTAAATTTATATTTAAAGGTTTTTTTCGCTCATGCTAAACTAAAGAAATCCCTCTTTCTAAGATTTCGTATTTCAACTCGCTCGTGATCTTGTTGTCTTTCGATATGAGTTTCATACGCTTAGTCTTGGAATTAAATGGTTTCGATAAGCTAACATTTACACTGTTGATCCTCGAATACAACTTATTAAAAAACGGTTGATTCCTGCCTAATTTAGGATCAAAAGAGACTTCGTGTATTAAAATTAGCACGATATCTTCCCTTAGACAACGCATAATAAGGGGAAATAGTTGCAAGTTGAAAAAATCATCTAAAACCACCTTCCTTTGTTTGAAATTAGAACAACAAGAAGCCGCAAACCGTAGATGATGAGATATATTGTCGATTACTAAATACTTGGTGTTAAAAGGTAAGATTATCTTTCCTAAGGTTGTTAAAAAGGCTGATTGATCTTCGTAACTCAAAAAGGGAGACGTCACTGGATATAAAAAGATTTTTTTTACGAGGTTGTCGAACTTGCCAGGAAAACTTTTGAAAAAAGTGTGCAGTCGCTTTTTAGGAAATTGCTCGCTAGCCTGGATCCAGACGCAATGTTCATCGATACCACCCTCGCAACTTAATGCAGACGCAACTAATTGAAGTGCTAAAGTCGTTTTCCCGGTGCTAGACGCTCCCGAAACGGAAATTATTCTTCGTTCCCTAAGCAGATCAAACAAAGAAGTAATATTGATAGGATCACTTGGCTCCATCCTGTTTTAATCACTACTCAGTAAGTCTAACACTTCTTTTTGTGTCTTATCGATTGCTTCTCGTCGTTTTCGAGCTTGTTCTGAAATCTGTTGAGTAGCGTTGTTGCTCTGGGAGTTGGTCGACGAGAGTTGTTGGAGCATCATCAGAGCAATTAAATCGTCTAATCTACTATCTTGATTAGATTGGTTTCCGCTAAAAAAAGCTCCGAGCAACCCGTTTCCGCTTTTTTTCGCTTTGTAAACGAAGTAGATTACCACCCCAATACCGATGATGATTACTGTGTAAAAAGGTTCCTTCTGGTAGAACATCAACATTGCAACTGCTATTGCGATTAAGCAAAATCCTTTCATATTTACCATTGCACCTCTCTTTCATTTGGGTCTTCTACGTGTTTAAACCTTCTCCTTCGGGTAAGAAATTTCGGACTCGCCACCTGAACTTTTCCCATTTTCTTGGCTATTCCTTTAACAGTTCTACCAAACATCCAAAAAGTTCCTTTTAGCGTAAAGTAAAAGAAAGTCAAGACTATAAAATATACGATATAATACATCACTTCGAAGGGAAAAATGATTAAATTTAGGTCTATAAATAACCATACCAGCACTCCTGCTAATACTAGCAAAAAAATTTGGTAGATGGAGTAGCGAGGGTCTCTTTTGAAGGAGTAGCCAACGACTTTGACATCTTGTCCAGAAGGTTCTAATCCGATGAGAAGCGATCCCGCGAAAACAACCGCTACCACTTTAACCAATAACAATGTCTGAATATTAAAGATTATGTCTATACAGAACATAAATAAGAAGGTGGACACCAACATAGGAGCAAATGCAACCACAAAGATTTGCAATACGGAATTTCTCTCAGATTCAGGGTTCTCGATCGATCCATGAGGGGCTACTCTTTCTCCATTTTCGCTTTTAAACTTAACCCGGAACTTGCCTGGCTTGACACCTAATAAAATTGCCATGATATAATGCGCTGCCTCGTGAATAAATACTCCAACGAAGGCTATTACATTAAATACAGCTTTATATCCTGGAGTATGTGCATAGCGGTAGAATCCTTGGACTATCGCCGAACACCCTAGCATAACGAAAAGCCAAAAATACAATTCGATCATTATCTTTGTTATTATAGGAATGTATTTAAAAGAAAAA
>JAHLWV010000320.1 GCA_019057735.1 Promethearchaeota archaeon
CATTAATAAAGCCTACAGATCCTAAAGGCGTTCCAATTCCGAAGATGGGCGATCCACCAATTGACATTAAATAATACTTTGGATGAACCATTCTAAACAAGATACTTTTGAGAACACCTAGTTCAAACTTTTTAGTAAAATGTAATTTTGCTCCAAAATAATTATATAAAAGGAGAGAACGCTGGACATGCCAAGACAACGGTTGGAGGGATAAAAACAATTCACACTTTAAATCCAACTCTTTCGCTACAATTGCACAAGCAGCTCCGTGATTTGTGCCGAGACCTCCTAAAGTAATTATACCTTTCTTTTTTTTCTTTAGAACCTCCCCAAAAATAAATTCAAACTTTCTGAGTTTGTTGCCACCATAGATGCTATGATCTTTGTCATCACGCTTAATATATATTTCGCCATCTTTTAATTTCAAGTAATTTTCTAATTTTGTTAGCCTATCAACATCAGAAGGTATTCCTGTTAATATTGAGATCCAAGGAACTTTACCCTCTAAATTCGGATATACATCGAATAAAATTGGCTTTTTACTTTCCATAAAGATCAAAATTTGGTATTATTTTTTTTTAATTTAGCATGTACCCACTATTATTTTCTGATATTATTCCTTTTTTGAGGAACTTTTCTAAGTGTTTTTCAATCATAAGAAGTTCAGCAATAATTTCAAAATCCTTAAAAGCTGAATATTTTCGATAAATAATGTTGCTCTTTTTAAATTCGTTGAGTTTAATTCGTCTACTTCTTTCTGAGAAGAAAGTGAGAATTCTTTCGCCTCGGTCTTTCAAAATTAACTCGTACTTTTCAATTTCCTCGTTAATTTTCTTCTTCCCCTCAATTATTCCCCTATGCCCTGTAACCGCAATATTTATGTCCAAGCTTTTAATTTTAGCTATTGATTCTTCAAATTCAATTAAACTGGCGTCAAGATTTCCATAATAGGGATGTCTTGTAAGGTCAATGTCCCCCAGAAAAGCTATCTTTGAATGTAGTTCGTAAAATGCACAATGTCCCGCTGTGTGACCGGGTGTAAAAAGCACTTTTAATTTCAACTGATTAATGTCAAAAATATCGTTATCTTTAATTAAAGCGCTTATTTTAATGTTTTGCATCCTCAGAAGTTTGATTAGACTTTTTAATTCGTCTTCAACAGGAGTATTTCTCACGTTGTAGAGTGGAATCATTTTTTCAACGTTTTCAATTGGGAGTACATCCTTGGAATGACAATAGAACTTCACATTTTTTAACAGATAATTTCCTGAAATGTGATCTTCGTGCCAATGAGTGAACAACACATGGTTTATTGGATGGATTCTTTTCAATTTTCGGAGATGGCTGGGAGAGATTCCCGTATCGATGAGGTGATCCCCAATTATAAGTGAATTGGAATAGGGATACCTCGCATTATTTTTTCCTTTGATAAAAAAAATGTCAGAAAAATCCTCACTTAACGGTTGTATGAAATCATCCATGATAAAACCTAGCTCTTTTATCAGACCATTCCGTTGTCATTTTGTATCTCCCTAGGAAATAAGTTATAAAATTTAAATCTTATTCCAATTGGTTTTAAATAACAAAAATAACATCATAAATCTAAGAAAAGACCTTAGATAAGGTTAAAACATTTTCTATAAACAATAAAAAATAAAGTGATGAAATGAGAGAAGAAGATTTAATGAGATTGTTAGGGGGTTTAGGTGGAGCAATTACTTTAATTGAGACTATATTAGGCATCAACGAAAGGAATGTTGATACTTCTAAAGTAATTTCAATAGTACTTTCAATTATTCTAGCTGTAATTATCTTACTCAGTGTGCTCAGACCGGGTGATCCTGTACCTATGAATTGGCTATTATATGTAGGATTAGGTATAGTGATTTTAATATTTAGTAGCTTAGCGGGAGGAATACTAATCTTAGTAGCGGGTTTTATTGGCTATACAGAAAGATAAAATAATAAATAAAAATTAGAGAAAAAAACAGTTAGAAATTATTTTAAAGCGTAATAACAGCGTTTAGGAGAATACACTTTACCTTCTTCTCGAAGCTCCTTGATAAATTTCGAAACTTCCTTTGATTCAATTCCTGTTTCTTTAGCTATATCTCCCGGTCTCAATGGGTTTTCTGAGGATTTAAACACATTTAATACTTTTTCTTTTTCCGACATTATAGAACACTTTTTGTTAATTGATTCTTTTTTTGATGTTTAATAACTTTTTGCGAGATAAACGGTGCATGAAGCGGGTTTCCCACAAATTATACAAGTGGCGAACTCGTGTTTTTCTTCATCAACCCTTTTACCTCTAACTTCCGCACCAATATCTTTTTCAACAATTTCAGCACAACGTTCACCATCTAAATCTATAGAACAAAAGCCACAAGCAACTATTTTTCCGTTTTTAATTGCTTCAATTGCAGCGTCCTTCTCATAAGTCAATTCAATCTGAGATTCAAAGTCGATCATAGATTTTTCTTTAATTTCTCTAGTATAGTTTTGAGCTATTTCGTCTACAATTTTTTCTAGTTCGGAATCCTTTACAAATATCTTCTTTCCATCGTGCCTTTTTACTAAAACCATTTGGTTTTTTTCTAAGTCTCTTGGTCCGATCTCAATTCGTATTGGGACTCCCTTTAATTCCCAGTTATAAAATTTGCTTCCTGGTGACTCGTCAGAATCGTCGATTTTAACCGTGTATTTGTTATTTAACCTTTCGAATATTTCCTTTGTTTTAGTTAAAACAATATCCTCTTTTTCCTTGAAGAGTATTGGAATAATTACGATTTGGATTGGTGCTAATTCAAAAGGTAAAACTAATCCGTTATTATCTCCAAGAAAAGCAATCATCGCACCGTAGATTCTACTTATTGCTGGACCATAACATGTTTGGTAGCCGTACTTCTCATTACCGTCCTTGTCGATAAACTTTACATTAAACGGTTTTGCGAAATTTTGACCTAGAAGATGCGTCGACGGAAGTTGTAGAACCTTACCAGAACCCATTAGTGCGTCAGCAGCATAAGTATTTATCGCCCCAGCAAATTTATCCCATTGAGGTCTTTCAAAAAAGATAATAGGGATTCCAAATTCATCTTGAAGCATTTCATATGTCATTTCCATATCTTCTAATACTTGATTCTTAGCTCCTTCCATCGTAGAGAACACATCGTGGCCTTCAATCCAATGAAATTCTCTCGCTCTAAAGAAAGGTCTCGTCATTTTTCCTTCATAACGCCATATCTGGCACGAAAGGTATCTTTTGTAAGGTAGATCTTTGTAACTCCGAATCCATAAGGCGTACATTTTATACAAAGCAGTTTCACTCGTAGGGCGTAAAGCTAATCTTTCTGATAACTTTCCTGAACTACCTGCTTCGGTTACCCAAAATACTTCTGGAGCAAAACCCTTCACATGATCAGCCTCCAATAAAAAATTAGATTCTGGAATTAACGAAGGCATTATTAAGGGCATGTGTCCATGATCTTCCATGCATTTCTCATATATGGCATACATCTTCTTTATAGAGATGGTTGCCCACTCTCGATAAACGACAAATCCTTTAATGTTATATCGAATATCAGCTAACTCTGCCTTGTTTATTAGCTCCGTATACCAACCGGAAAAATCATCTTCTTTAGAAACTGTGATTCCCGTTAAAGGAGCTTCCTTTTTCTTTTTAGCCAT
>JAHLWV010000321.1 GCA_019057735.1 Promethearchaeota archaeon
CTGTTGCTCTAGTTGCCAAATTTATTATTATTGGTAATCTATTGCCCGCAGCCCACGGTAACATTTCATACATCAACATTAATCCGTGAGAAGATGTTGCCGTGCCAACTCTTGACCCTGTAGCCGAAGCCGAGCAACATACTGCTAATGCGGAATGTTCTGATTCTACTTTAACAAAACGAGTATTCATTTTGCCTTTCGAAATAAATTCTGCTATTTTTTCAACGACCGGACTTTGAGGGGTTATTGGGTACGCCGCAACAACGCCTACTTTAGCTTGCCTGAGAGCTTGAGCTGCTGCATGGTTTCCTGTTAAAATCTTAATTTTATGACTAATTTTATCAGATTTCTTTTCTGTAATTGTCATTCAATTTTCACCTCTACCATTTCAATTGCATTTACAGGGCATTCTTCCATACAAATTCCACATCCTTTACAATATTCTAAATCTATTTTAGGAGGAATAGTCCTAGATACTACTGCTTCTGGACAATATAGCCAACAATTAAAACAGCTAGGTTTTCCCGATTTTGCCGGAATGCATTTTTCTAAATCAATTACGGGTTTTTTAGGGCTCCATGTGCCCGTTTTCCCAGCTTCTCCCTTTACGGGTTTTTGGACGGAACCTAAGATTTTTTGATAATCCTTTTTCGTATCTGCCATAGATATCACACAAATTAATGAATAAAAGCCAATATAAAAATTAATAACTATTGAAATAAAACTCTTCCGATTAATTAAAATAGGGCTATTTAATAGAACTCAAAGAAATTATCTAAGAAAAGGCGTTTAATCTACTCATACAATATTATTATAAAAAAAATGTTAGTCTGTCGAAAAAGAAAGAAATTTATATTCAGCATTTTCATTATCTCTTTAGAAAAAAACATAAACTATGAATAAAGATCAGTTCTTTAGGTGATGGATATAGATTATAATAAAGAAGAAGTTAGAGAAAAATTCAAGGATTTATTTGAACACTCTTTGGATTTAATTTATGTAAATGATTTATACGGCAATTTTCTCGATGCAAACGAATTAACTTTAATTTCTCTCGGTTACGAAAGGAAGGACATTCCTAACTTGAGTTTTACTGATTTGCTTGACAGAGATAATTTGATTAAGGCATTTAACACATTGGAGGAAATAAAAAAAACGGGGAAACAATCTGCCCAGAGGGAATACAAGCTTAAAACAAAAACGGGCGATTATATATTTATCGAAACATATAGCATTCCCTTAAAAAAAAATGGTAAATTGTATGGAATATTAGGAATAGCCAAAAACATCACCAAACGGAAAAAAACAGCACAAAAATTAAAAGAATCAGCAGAAATGTTCAAAGCTTTATTTAAGGAAGGTCCAATTCCTGCTTATACTTGGAGAAAAATAGGAGATGATTTTGTTTTCATTGATTTTAATAACGCCGCAGATAAAATAACTCAAGGGAATGTAGAAACTTTTTTAGGAACTAACGCGTCTGAGATGTACAAAGATCGTCCAGACATTTTAAACGATTTACAACATTGTATAAACGAAAAAATTCACATTACGCGAGAAATGAAGTACAAATATTATTTCTCGAAGGATGAGAAATATTTACTAGTAAATTACGGGTATGTAGGTCCTGATTTAATAATTGTGCGCACAGAAGATATAACGGAAAGAAAAAAGGCAGAAGAGAAATTAAAGGAATCTGAACTTAAATATCGCGATATGATTAATAATCTAGATGTTGGTTTTTATCAAGTTACTTTAGATGGAACGATAATAAACCATAATCCAGCCCATAATAAGATTTTAGAATATGATCAAACAGAGAGCCATATAGGTAAAAAAGTGACAGATTTTTGGCAATTTCCTGAAGATCGAGATGATTATTTAAAACAGATATTAAAAGATGGTTATGCTAAGAATTACATCTGCCCATCCCTAACTAAAGAAGGTAATAAAGTTGTTGTTCAATTAAATTCTCATTTAATGCTCGATAAAGAAGGAAATCCAATTGGTATCGAAGGAACTTTTATCGACATTACAGAAAAATACAATTTGGAGCAGGAATTAAGAGAATCTGAAGAGAAATTCAGATCTATAGCCGAACAATCGTTATTGGGCATATGTGTAATACAAGATGATTTGATTAAATACATTAATAAACAATTTGCTGATCTAGCAGGATATACAGTCGAAGAAGTAAAGAATTGGGAACCTGGTTGGTTTGCAAACATTATTCATCCAGATGATAGGAGTTGGGTAATAGAACAAGGTAAAAAGAAACAGTTGGGTTTAAACGATGTAAGAAATTATTATCAATATCGCCTAATAAATAAATCTAAAAAAATTATTTGGTTAGATAATTTCTCTAAAACAATTTTATTTAGAGGACGAAATGCGAACTTAGTTACTGTTGTAAATATTACGGAACGAAAAATTACCGAACAAAAATTAAAAGAATCAGAGAGAAAATATCGTAATATCTATGAGAACACTCCTTTTTCAGTAGTATTAATCAATTCACAAGGGGTCGTTGTAGAGGGTAATCCAAAAACCGAAGTAATGTTTGGTTATAAGATTGACGAAATAATTGGTAAAAGGTTTATGGATCTTTCAATAATACATCCAGATTACTTATCAACTATTTTCGCACTTTTTAAGAAATTTGTAAAAGGAGAAAAAATGCATCGAATAGATATTCAAATACAAAGAAAGAATGGAACTGTTTTTTGGGCAAATCTTCAAGCAGCACTGATGAAAATCAGGGATGAAACGTATGTTCAAGCGTTATTTACAGATATCACTAAAAAAAAAGAAGTTGAGTTCCTTGTTGATAAGGAATTAAAAAAATTGAAGGAACTTGATCAGCTTAGAAAAAATTTAATTTCGAGAGTTTCACACGAATTAAAAACACCACTCGTTTCAATTAGTGGAGGTTGTGAACTTCTTTTAACCCTGTATGGAGAAAAATTAAGTAAAGAGGAATTAGAGTTAATTGAACTTATTGAAAAGGGAGGTAAAAGGTTAAAACATTTAGTCGATAATTTAATTGATATTTCTAGAATTGAATATAATAAATTCAAATTACAAAAAGAATCCAACGATCTGAGCGAACTTATTCGGGACGTCTCAAAGGAATTAATGTTTTTATTAAGAGAGAGAAAAACTAATTTAAACCTTACGCTTCCTGAGAGCTTTTTTTTGAAAATGGATAAAATTAGGATTGAACAAGTAATCATGAATTTATTATCCAATGCTATAAAAAATACACCTCCAAAGGGGGATATAAAGATAGTTTTAAAAAAAAAAGGAAATTGGGCTGAAATCTCTATTAACGATACAGGGATAGGTCTTACTCAAGAGGAAATGGGTTTCATATTCACTAGGTTTGGTAAAATAGAACGGTATGGCGAGGGTTATGAATATATCGACATCCAAGGCACGGGGTTAGGTTTATATATTTCAAAAGAGATAGTAGGTTTACACGAAGGTGAAATTCGAGCGGAATCAGAAGGAAGAAACAAGGGGAGTACATTTATCGTAAAACTACCAATATCTTAAAAGATGTATTTTTAAAAATGGATCTATAATATTTTTGCCATCTTAAAACCTTGCTCAATTAAATCGTAGTTAAGGTTACCTAATTTTTCGCCCAATTTTTTCAAAATTACGTCTTTTAGATTTTCTAAGTGCA
>JAHLWV010000322.1 GCA_019057735.1 Promethearchaeota archaeon
TCTCAAAATATGGGCTTCAAGTCAGCAAAACAGAAATTTATAATGGAAAAAATGAATTATTACATGGCTCTATAATTAACGAATCAAATTTTGAAATAGAGATTCCCCCGCTATCCCCAATAATCGCAATTCTTAAGAGATAGTATAGGTTTCATATCCCTTTATTCTTTACGAAAAAGTTAAATATTTTTATAGGATAAGGGGATTAATATTAGTATTTACAATTGAAATCTAAAAAGGTGAATCTATTGAATATAATTATTTTCTTAAAAGATGGGACTCAGTATAAGATGTTACTTGATAGACTAAAAGCAAGTGGTATTAACGAGAATAACTTTTTTATCGAAAGCCATAAAGAAGGTCGTCTTGAAATTCCTCTTGATTCTATTGATGGTTTTAAGATTGAGCGCCGTGCTGGTTATGGGGGGATCCATGAGAGTACTATGACATTTTTAATTACTGCCGTTGGAATTCTTTCTAAACAGTTAACCTAATTATATTTCTAAATAAATAATTTTAAAAAAAGTATAATTTAAATAAAAATCTAAACCAAGAAGGTGAGATCAAACGGATATAATAATTACCTTAAAGGATGGATCTGAGCATTCTTTGTTAATATTCATGTTAACGGAGTGTGGAATATATCAAAAAACATTTTTTATCGGGACCAAAAAAAAAGGACGAATAGAATTTCCCATTGATTCTCTAAGTAGCTTTAGAATCGAATATTCTAAAGGAAGAATCCAAGATGAAGATGACGTAATTTTAAATCCAGCAGTTGTAATTCTCTCTCAATTTTTACCATAATCTAACATATTTAATTTTTTTTTATTGTCTAATTTAGATTTATTGGATATTTGCGATATTTTTCAATTGCATCCCGTAATACTTTGATATTTTCCCAAGATGTAGTTAGGATATTATGGCTGGGACCAACAAAATAACCCCCATTATATCCTGCTGCTTTCACACAGCGTTTTACTTCCTCAACTATCTCGTTAGGTGTTCCAAAATTAAGAATCCGACTTGAATCTATTCCTCCCATGAAACTTAATTTATTACCAAGAGTTTGCTTTAAATATGCCAAATCGACACCTGCAGGAGGTTCAAGCGCTTGAATACAATTAAGTCCTGCTTCAGCCATATATGGCAAATTTTCATCAATATAGCCACAAGAATGTTGAACGATAAACATACCTCGTTGCTTACAAGCGCTATAAAACTTTTTATAATAAGGTAAAATAAATTTCTTAAATTGTTCAATTGATAAAATTGAGCGCCCTTTAAAACCTAAATCGTCTGAATAAAAAACGATATCTACTCCAGCTTCATAAAAACGTTTGATAACTTCGATATTTAATTTGGTATACTCGCTAAGAAGCTCGTGCATAAATTGGGGGGTTTTTCGCATATAATAGGCTACACGACCCATAGACATCCCTTCAAATAAAGATTCATGGATAGCTATAGGTACGAATGCCATTGGATATAAATACTTTTGTAGTGAATCTACATATCCATCCCAAATTTGGGGGGGTATAATTAAGCTTATCATTGACAAGCTCTGAAGGTTTTCCATATTTATCCCAGTAATGATGTACTATCTCCGGAGTTCTAAAATATCCATCAACGTACCACAGATAAGATATTCCGGTGTCAACCTGTTTGACGAGTTTCCATACAACTCCATTCATAGCGCTTATAATACAATCAGGATATTCAGGAGGAGCACGCTTTATAGGTTCTTTGTATTTTTTGGGGCCCCATGGATCCATGGAATGACAATCAACATTCCAGAATCGTAATTCAGTAATATCACCCGCCCAACAATATTTTACCCTAGAGAAATCATTTTCTATGAATGTTTTATTTTTGTTATATTCGTCAGTTTTTAGAAATCTTTGATAAGAACTAGCAGTAAATTCAAAACCCAGATAATGAACGGGTAGCATGTCAATATTATCATCGAGTTCTAAGGTTCTGATAACTCGTTCTCTTTTTGATAATTTCATAATGAAAATAACCTTTAATCGGGCTGTTCTTTGAAATTAATCATACTTTAAAAACTAAGTTAAACTTTACGAGTTTAAATAGTGTTTAAACTCAATTAAACTTATTATAAAAATTTCATATTAATTCATATGAGATTTGGAGTTTCCCCATTATCACTTGAATTTGTAATTGAGAAAATCTTAAAAGAAAAGGGTTTATCGGGATTTGCAGAATTTAGTCTTTCAGAACTTGTTGAGGGTGTTGCTAAAACAGGATATAAACACTTTGAGATTACATTTGACATCTTTCAGATCTTTCCCATTCAAATCAACGAAGACGAAATTGAGAGATTGAAAAATATTAAGAGGAAATATGATATAACATATTCTGCACATCTTCCTTTCATAAGCCTTGAGCTTGCCAGCCCAAATAAATTCATCCGTGAAGCAAGTATAAATTCGATAGTAGATTCTTATGAAACATTTATAGAATTAGAAAGCGATATTGAATTTTATGTCTTACATCCAACAGGTGAATTTATTGCTGATGCAATGGATTTCATCAAGGGTCCTGATATTTTTCCAGTTGCAATAGAACTTTTTATGAATTCTTCAATTCAGAGCATTAAAGAAATATTAGATAAAACAGGAGTGAATAGTCAAAAGATAGTGATAGAAACTATGGAATTTCCATTAGACGCAACAATTAAAATGGTTAAAAAATTAAATACTAAGCTTTGTATTGATACTGCTCATATTTTAGGAGGATTTTCGGGAGATTGTGATTTAGTAGAGATTACTGATAAATATTTAGAGCTAACAGGAGAAATTCACCTACAAGATTATAATGCTGATAATTTACTATCTGATCATTGTGCTTTAGGTACAGGTTCAAATTTTCCTCCAGAGTTCTTAAATTTAATTCATAGAAAGAATTTCGAGGGTCCAATCGTATTTGAATTACCAAAAAAAGACATTATCGCATCATTAGAATATATAAAGAAATATGCACCTCAAATAAAAATTCCAAATATCGATAATCATTATTTCTGAAATAGATCTATTCCAGTATTTTTAATTGATCTTCTAATCTACTATTAATTCATTAATTTTTTAACTTCTTATTCCAGTTTGAGTCTACTACATAATTGTAAAATGTAAAGATTAATTTGTTTTGTTTTGATATTTTTTTTATGGAATATAAAGAGGATATTGGTGAAGCGAAAGAGCGAATGAGTGCTTGGTGGGATCGAGAAATAATTGATCGTCCGGTTTTTAGTTATTATTTTCCTAAAAAAAGGGGAAAACTTGGTGCGTATTTAGATATCGTCGGTGAAAATTGGGATTTAGCACAAGACCATGAAGGAATTGAAAATGCTCTTGATGGGTTTGAAAAGCGAACCGAGATTACTTATTATGGGGGTGAGTCTATTCCTACTTATTTCCCGAATTATGGTCCTGGAATTGTAGCAGCAGTTTTTGGAGTTAAACCAAAATTCCAATCGAGTACAGTTTTGTTTAGTCGTCCAACAAAAATAGAGGATCTTACAGAATATCTAGAAAGCGTCAAATTAAATCAAAACAATGAATGGTATTCACGATTATTAAGAATTACTGAATATGCGGCAAAACGAGCCGGTAGAAACTATACTATAGCACAGACTGATTTAGGAGGTGTTTTAGATACACTTT
>JAHLWV010000323.1 GCA_019057735.1 Promethearchaeota archaeon
CCGCTTTAGATACAAGAATTAGAGAGTTAGGAGGCAAAATCGAATATAACACGACTGTAGAAAAGATTTTGGTTGAAAACGGTAAAGTTGTCGGAGTTGAAACTTCTAAAGGAGATAAGATTAAAACAAATCATGTAGTTTGCAACGCTTCCCCTACGCTTACTTATAACAAATTAATCCATCCCAAATCAGAAGTTCCAGAAATAGCTTATAAGGAAATAAATGCGAGACGGCATGGAGTTTCTACATTTGTTGTTTATTTGGGTTTAGACGCAACGGCCGATGAATTGGGACTCAAAGATTATAGTTACTTTATTTATAACAATAAGAATACTGATGTACTTTACGAATCTTTGAATAACCTTGAAACACCTGGGGTTCAAGCAACAATTTGTTTAAATAATGCAATCCCAGACTGCTCACCTCCAGGTACATGTATAATTTCGATTACAACTGCTTTTCTACCGGGAGTATGGGACGATGTAAAACCCGAAGATTACTTTACATTAAAAAATAAAATCGCGGAAGATCTTATTAACACTTTGGAAAAAACCACTGGTGCTCCAATAAGGGAACATATTGAAGAGATTGAAGTTGCTACGCCTCAAACCATCTCAAGATTTACCAGAAGTTATAATGGAGTAGTATATGGATACGAACCAGATTCTTGGGATTCTTTTGTCCCACGCTTGATGACGATGAATGACGAAAAGCATATTGAGGGTCTTGAATTTTGTGGAGGTTTTGGAAAGAGATGTCATGGATATAGTAGTGCTTTAAAGGATGGAGAAACTGCTGCGTTACTAACTTTACAAGATTTACATAAAAAAGGTGAGCTAAAATGAGCGAAGAAAAAAAGAAATTTGATATAATTATTAAAAGCAACACAAGAGATTTATTTGCGTTTACAAAATTAGTCCCAAACCGAAAAAAGAGGTTCGAAAAGGCATCTAGTGAGCCGATAACAAAGGATCCAATGAATGAACTCGCTGTGCGACTTCATCCCATAAGACAATACTTAGTTATCAGTGAAATCAAAGATGAAACAAAATCCACTAAAACATTTAAGCTCATACCCGATCCCGATTTAAACACAAAAGAATTGGCTTATTTTAGAGCGGGTCAATATTTAAGTTTAAAAGTTGAAGTAAATGGAGTTGCAATCACAAGACCTTATTCAATAGCTTCTTCTCCTGCGGATGCTTTAAAAGGTTTCTATGAAATTACGATTAGAAAAGAAGAACCCGGATTTTTAACTGGACACATATGGGATAAATGGAAAGTAGGAACTAAGGTTGAAAGTTCTGGACCAGAAGGGTTCTTTTTTTACGAACCTCTTAGGGATTTCAAACAGATTGTCGGTCTCGCGGGGGGATCTGGAATTACGCCATTCCGTTCCATCGCTAAAGAAATTGTTGAGGACAAATTAGATGCAAAATTAACTTTGCTGTATGGAAGTAGCGAAGAAGACGATATCATTTATTACGACGAATTTAAAGAGCTTGAAAAGAAGTACATGGATAAAATTAAAGTTGTGCACATTTTAAGTTGCGATATTGTTTCATTAGAAGGATGTGAGAAAGGTTTTATAACCAAAGAGATAATTGAAAAATACTGTGATACAAATTCAAGTACTTTTTTCATATGTGGTCCACAAATCATGTATAATTTCGTTGAAGAAGAGCTCAAAAAGTTTAACTTGCCTGTTAAACGAATTCGTAGAGAAGCATTTGGTGAAATTAAAGATATTCTAAGTAATCCAGACTTCCCTCAAGATGTAGCTGATAAGGTATTTAAGATTAAAACTCACATTGGAAGTTTGATTAAAGACATACCAGCAAAGGCAACCGAATCAATCCTTGTTGCTCTAGAACGAGCAAACTTAAATCCACCATCAAAATGCCGCTCTGGCGAATGTGGGTTTTGTCGTTCGCTTCTTATTTCTGGTGATGTATATATAAGTCCCGTTTCTGATTGGAGAAAAGCTGGGGATAAGAGATTTGACTATTTCCATCCATGCGCATCCTACCCAATTACAGATCTCGAAATTAAAATTCCAAGACACCTCTAAAAATATTTTAAATATTTCTATTTTATTTCATTTAATTATATTTCTTTGGCAAATATTTATTTCTCAGTATTTCTTTAAGTTTTTTAATCAACTTCTAAAAAAATAAAAGGAAAGTAATGGACATAAAAATTAAATTGGGAATTATTGCTTTTTTCATAATCCTAATTCAGTCAGGTTTAAAACTATTAGGGGTTGTCCTAACGGGAAGTCTTAGTTTTTTATCTGAAACTGTTGATACGCTTACTGATATTTTTTTTATTTTTCTAACAATTTATTCTCTGTATGTAAGTCAAAAGCCCCCAGATTTCCAACATATGTACGGGCATTCCAAAATTGATTCAATAGGGGGATTGATTCAAGGAATTATATTGATCAATCTATATTGTATTCTTATTTATTTAGCAGTTCAAACAATATTAACCAACGCGTATGGTATTATGAATCTTGATTTAGGGTTTCAACTGTTAATTATTTCATTCATTATTAATTTAGTTTTTTCTAGGATTTTAATATGGCAAGGAAAGAAATGGAGTAGCTTATCACTTAAAATTCTGGGTTTAAATTTGTTCCAAGATTCTCTTAGAGCGATTGTAGTTATGATTAATTTCATTTTAGCTCTCTTTTTCAGTATCCAATTTTTAGACCCGTTTATTAGTATTGGGCTCTCTTTATGGATAATATTCACCGCATTTAAGCTTTCAAAAGAAGGCATTAAAGATTTAATTGATGAAAATCCCATAAGTTATCTTATTTTAGAAGAAATCAAAGAAAAGGTTTTTAACCTCGAGCATGTTAATACTGTTGAAGAATTAAAAGTCAGAATTGGTGGAAATACGTTATTTTTAGATGTTCGCTTATCTGTTGAAGATCATATATCTGTTATTCATGCAAATGAAATTACAAAAGCAATTCATACATTAAGTAAAAAATATTTTTCGTCCTATAATGTAGAATGTATAGTTGAGATGAATCCTTTAAGTGGTGAATCTTCAATAGGTGAAGAGATAATTAACTTACTTCATTCGATGAAAAGTGAATTTAATGAGATTTCAGATTTCAGGAATTTAAACATTTTCAGAATAGAAAATAAATACTTTTTATCTGTATCAATAGTCGTTGACGAGAATCTATCACTAGAAGAAGCTCACGAACTAAGTTTTATGTTTGAAAATCAACTAAAGGAACAAGTTCCGTCTATATCGCGAATAATTACTCATATAGAATCAGAAGCTATGATACGAAAATTAGTAGCTGATCACTTAGTCTGTACTCTTATTGACCCTCAAATGAAAAGAGAAATCCAGATTACTTTAGAAAGCTTATTAAAAAGTAATCCAGAAGTTAAAGGATATCATGGTTTAGAATTTTGGACAGCACTTGATTTTTGTGCCCTCGAACTCCATGTTTTTTTTAATGGATCCTTAAACATTTCGAAAGTCCATAGTATAGTTTCAAATTTAGAGCAACAAATAAAAGAAACTCTGAAAATTGAAAATCTAACAGAAATTATAATCCATTCTGAACCTTTAAAAGGTCGAACAGACGGAATTTTTTTTTAATTTAAAATGGAAAATTATAGCTAAATAAACCCAGTTCTTT
>JAHLWV010000324.1 GCA_019057735.1 Promethearchaeota archaeon
TAGACTACGTAGAATTTTCAGACCACTAGTGAAAAAAGTTGCACATCTCCTAAGTAGAGTGGGTTTAAGTCCAAATTTAGCTACGATTACTATGCTCGGATTTTCTATCATAAGTTTCATTCTTCTCGTTTTCTTATCAAATTTGCTCTTATTTTCAATATTTGTCTTCGCAACTGGCTTTTTTGACGGGGTTGATGGAGCAATTGCAAGAGAACAGGAAAAAGTAACGAGATTTGGAGGATTGTTTGATTCTTTAATGGATAGAGTAAGTGAATTCGTAATATTTTTAGCTCTTTTGATTTATAGTTGGAATAGCGTTTTATGGAGTATTTTTGATATGAAAATAATTATCCTACTATCATTCCTTAGCTCCATTATGATAAGTTATTTAAGAGCGAGAGCGGAGGTATTTTTTAAAGGTGATTTTGATTTTGGTTTGATGGCAAGATCCGAAAGATTATTTTATCTAGTGATCACGATGTTGGTTGCGAATTTTATCGGTTTTGTAAACGAATTTTTATTCGTTTTCATGCTTTTAGTCTTAGCCACAGCTTTTTTTAGATATTTTAAGATTAAGATTCTTATAAAAGAATACGAGAATAAGACTTAAAGTTAATTAACTCTCATCACTCTTTTCCTAAGCTAAACCAGTTTTTAGTTGCCAAAATTTAGTTCAATGATTAGTTTATCACCATCCTTGAGGTTAAAATAATCTCTCAAATAAGGTTTAGCCAAGATTTCAATTGTATTTTTTTCGTGATGAGTTCTTTGTATATCAAGAATTGCAGCTTTAATTTTATTCTCATGATTATCTAAGCGAGACATAAAACAATCATAACAATGGACGCTACCGTAAGTCCGCTCTGAGTTATCGTCTTTAAATCCCGAGATAATCACTGGTTTAATATATTTTAGTTTTTCTCTTAATAAGTCGATATTAGTCTCGTTTAGTTCTAAATTCAATGTGCCTTTGTATGGTAAAAAGCCTAATTTATCTTGAAATTGTTCAAAATATCCTTTAATTGCAACATAGTAAGCACCTTCTTTTATTCCACTCTGAACAGAACCTAGGATAACAATACTACCAAGAATTTTCTTTAAATTTTTATACATTAAGAGCATTACATTGTTTCCTTCTCTCGTAACGACAATTTTTTGGATTTTTTTCTCAGTTTTTCTTTTAATCCATCCGAGGTTTTCCAGATCGCTAATTCTTCTTGAAGCAGTTTGTTGACTCAAGTTCAGAAGTTTCCCAAACTCTACACTGCTAATAGTAATTGTTTGTCTATATTCTATATGCTTACAAAGTTGATAGAGAGCAAACCAATTAGCGTAGTTTTCAGGTGATATCTCTCCTTTATTTGACATAGCCTCACTAAAAATTTTAATTCTTTTGCTGTTCTATTATTTTTTTTTAATTAAGCTAGAGGAGTGAAGAGCATATTTCTCAAAGTATGTATCCAACCTTTTTACTATAATATTACTTAAACCTCTTTTTCTTAATTTTCGTTTCAACATTTCAAGATTATATTTTTGGTCTGGACCTAAAAGGATAATATCGGGGTTAATCTCTTCAACAGTTTTGAGAGTATCGTTGTCAGATCGTCCCAATCTTGCTTCTTTTACGTTTTTTATGCTCTTGATAACTTCTAACCTTTGGTCTTCTGGAATTATTGGTGTTTCTCCAGAATAAATTTTTCTATTCTTATCAGTAGCAACAATTACATATACATCACCCATTTTAGCAGCTTCATTGATTAGATATAAGTGTCCAGGGTGAATTATATCGAATGTACCAGCAACTAAGACTTTCTTCGCGATTTTTTTTCAGCTCATTTACATTTTATATTATACCAAAAAATATCTACCAGATATATGAAAAATTGTGTATTTATTATGGAATTGCAGACTTTTAGCGATTTTTTTCACTTTTTTCTATACAACTTTTTAGATCATTCATTTGAAGCGAAATAGATACATCTCCTCTAGTTTTTTCAATAATATTTCTCGCTTGATCTATCTTGTGTCTTAAATCTTTTGTCAAACCGGCAGGAAAGTCGATGGAAAATAATTGAGTGTAAATATCATCCATGCATTCTAAAATGTAATTCAGATCCTCTACGATTGAATTCCTTATATTGTCCAATGCATATCTTCTTAATTCCCCAATTACATCAGCAAGACCTAAAGCATAGTTTATTGGATCGATATTCAAATCACTGGGTAATGGAAGAGGTTCTTTTGATATGATAGCATAAAACGCTATAGCTTCCGTATACTCTTGTTCCGGCGTTTTTAAATACTTTAAGAATACGCCAGGATTATTGCTTACCAAAAGTAGCATATCTTTATGGATTTTTTGAATATTTAAGACTTTCTCGTTATATTGACTATATTCCTTTCTATGAATATTTTTTATTGCAATACTACAATTACGGATCATAGTACGAGATAATTTTAGTATGCTTTCTCTATCTTTGTCTAGCCTCTCTAAAGTTTCATTTAATTCCGTAAAAATCTTATTAAGCTTCATGGTTTATGAATAAATATTTTAGTAATAATTAATTTCAATTTTAAATATATTAATTATCAAAAGGAAGAAAAATATTTAGGATTTTTGATATAATCATGAAAATTTTATTAATCCACTCTGATGGGGTAGAAGTTATAAAAAATAAAGTAGCCACAAGCAATCCACAAGATTTTCCCGAAGATGTAATTAAAATGGAGGGCTTAATTTTAGTAGCTTATGTATCTGTAGAAGATCAAGATACCTACGATACAGATTTGATTGCAAAACAGGGTGCTCAAGTGATAGAAGACGCAATAATTCAGATAACGAATTTTCCCGAAGTAATTAGACGGAAAAACGAAGAGATAAGAGAATATAATAAAAAGATTGAAAGTGGTCAAATTAAAGGAAAACCAAGAAAAATTCTTGAGCTAATAAAGGAAAGGGATACTTATAGGGTTGATCAAGTATTAGTTTACCCTTGGGCGCATTTAAGCAAATTTCTCAGTAAAGAAGCAAACGCGATGGATGTTTGCCCTAAAATAGCAGAATTATTAAAAGATAAAGGCATAGAAGCAAAATTTTCTCCATTTGGTTGGTACAAATCTTTTAAAATAAACTGTATAGGTCACGAAGTAGCTGAAATGTATCGAGATGTAAAGCTATACATTCAACCCGAAGAACATATAGAAAACGCAGTATTTAAAGTAATTACTCCGCAAGGAACTGAATTGGATTTAAAATTTGATGATGATAAAAATGTATTGCCCTTAAAAGAGATTAAAGACGAAGATTTCCAGCTTTTCTTAGAATCTGAATTAGGATCAAAAAGAATAGATGAAGGTATCGAACCAGCTCATATAAAAGTAATGAAAGAATTTGAGCTTGTAGATTTCGATCCAAATACTGATGCGGGGAACCTCCGTTGGTATAGTAAAGGAGTGATCATGAAAAACTTGATCAAAAGTTTTGTGGAAGATAGGATAATTGATTATGGTGCTATTCTTATTGACACCCCTCTTATGTATACTACTAAAAACAAAAAATTAACTGCACAAACTGCTCGTTTTCCAGCAAGGAGTTATTGGGTCGAATCGGGAAATGATAGGTATATATTAAGATATGCTTCTGATTTCTTACTTTTTG
>JAHLWV010000049.1 GCA_019057735.1 Promethearchaeota archaeon
CCCCACTAAATATTCCGTGGATTTTCACAAATTTGTTTTCGTTTATTAGTACGAGGATTGTTCCTACAGAAAGAAGCATTAAAGCAGACAAGCCGATGAGCAATCCAAAGTGATTGAATATTTCTATCTCAGGTTCAGGTGGAGCAACTCCTCCAACGCTAAAACCAATTTCTATATAAGCAAAATTCGGCTGTACACTAGAATTGTCTCCTGCCAAAATGAAGAGAGAGTAATACCCTTCAGTTTCAGGAATTGTAATGTTAAAAGTTATAATCATCGCGTCTGGGTCCAAATCTTTATCTGCCACAGAGTCATCAAATATTCTATTAACAGTAGGAAGAATCAGTATTTGCCCATTTTGCATAACACTTGTAGTTTCATTAGGGGCTTGAACAAACAAATTGTTCCCCGTGGCAGTTACATTAAACACAATAACTTCTGAGGGATTCACTGAATTAGTGGTGTTTATATTAGCTGAAATTGTGTATCCTCCTGGTACAGTATGGCAAATATCATGGTCTAATTCTTGATTTGGATTTGCAGTTCCATTTAGAATTAGAAACAAAACGGGTAAACTAATAACTATTATAAATAAAGCGAAAATTTTCTTTTTCATTGTCTTAATGTAGTCTTGTTATAATCTTAATTGATGGTATAAAACAAATAAAGCTTGTATTTAAAAATTATAAGTGAATTTTAAATTTTAGTGCGGAATTTGCATGTATTTTTGAAACCATGTATAGTAGAGAAGGAAATTTGGTTAGAATTGTAATATTTTATAACGATCATTTTTAATAATTATAATTTAATTTTTTTATTATGAAATTTGATCGCAACTCAATTAAGACGATTTTACTAATTGATTTAATAATAATTTGCAGTTTTGCCGTTATTATCCCTCTCTTTTTAGATTTTTTTGGGTTAAGCATTAAGCTGGTTTTTATCACTTTTATCGGGAACTTTTTAATAATTTCCACTTTCATAATTACGATTATTGATCTTTTTTATCTTTTAAAACTTAAGCGGAATAGTTATCTATTATCTTCCTTAAGCATGTCCTTGACATTATCTTTTTTCTTACTCCTTGAATACTGCTTTCTTAGCGATAATTTTGATATCATATATGTTTGGAGTTATAGTAATACCACACTTCCACTTATTTACAAATTTGTGGCAATTTGGGCTGGTGAAGCAGGTTCAATCATGACATGGATGGTATTTAATACAATAATTATTTTCCTATATAGGCTCAAGAATCAGAATAAAGATGATATTGTTTTTATATTATCAACAATAGCCTCTTTATTAATTTCATCGATCTTTCTGATAATCTTATTTATATATAATCCTTTTCAAGCAGAGACACCGATTTCATTTCCTAACGGATTTGGTTTAAATCCCCTTTTAATATCACCATTTATGATTTGGCATCCACTGTTTACATTTATTGCTTACGCTATTTTTTTAATTCCTTTTACTGTTTCAATTATTAGAATGCTAAGACCAAAATTATCTATACAAAATCCCTATCAAAAATCTTTTAATGATATTAGTTTGAAGTTTGGATGGTTAGTTTTGACTTTAAGTATAGGATTGGGAGCTTATTGGGCAAAAATAGCGTTAACATGGGGTAGGTACTGGGGATGGGATCCTGTTGAGATTGTTTCTCTTGTACCATGGTTCTTTAGCACAGCTTACTTTCACACAATAACTTTTAAAAAAAATAACAGTAAACTGGTAAAGATTAATGTGATATTGATTTTTTTATCAATAATTTTTTCTACTTTAATAACCAGGGGGGGAGGCTTAACATCATTACACGCCTTTACAGGTGAAAGCAATCTTATTATCTGGGCTTTAATTATTGGGTTGATAGTACTTGTTTTTTCACTTTATGTGATTTATGAAACGATAAATACATTATCTGAAAATTACAAAAAAACTAGACTCTTTCTAGATTATTTAAGCTATTTGTGTTTGTTTATGCTTGCTTTTGTTTGTATATTTGGCTTATTAATTTCTCCTCTTACATATTTCCTCTCTCTTATTTCTAATATAAATATTTTATATGTTGGAACAGACTACTTCATTTTAACAACTTTATTATTAGCTTCCGTATTGGCGGCATCATTAGTATTTTGTTCTCTTTACGGGAGATATAAACTTATAGTAATAGTTGTGATATTAGTTATTGGAGGAATATTGCAAACTATACTGTCCTTTGTGATATTTTTCACATCCGGTGTCTGGATAAATCCTGTGATTTCAATATTCATTATCGCATTACTATCTTCAATTCTAAAACTAATAAAAGATTTTGACAAGAATAAGGATTTAAAGCAATATTTTAGAATTAATTCGAAAACTTATGTACATATAGGTTTATCGTTAATTTTAATTGGAACCTTAATTGATCCAGGAGTTTGGATATTTCAAGATATTTTCTACATTTCGGGGTTTATTTTTTTCATGGGTGGAATGATTCCCTCTATTTTTATCTTTTTTTTTCTTAGAAGAAATAAGTCAACGCAAAAATCTTTGGAATAGATTAAGGATTATATCTTTCTAGCTATTGTCTTAATTTTAATTTGGATTTAGCCTCATAATCCAAACATTCGAAATTAATTCAAATTGAAACTCATTTATCAATCATAGTTTAAAAATGAAACTGAGGCTGATTTGATTGTTTAAATTACCCCAATTTAATAAAAATTATAAATTATAAGACATTTTTTCAAATTAAGTAATTTTATAATATATTTGATAAGTTCTAATTCAAAATGGACTTTTTCAAACTATTAAAAAATAGAAATACAACTAAGGAGCTTCTAAATCTTTAGTTTTTAAGGAAAAAAGGGGTTTTAATGAAAATAAACAAGAAAATTTCATCTTTATTAATCACAACTATACTGTTTTTATCGATTACGGGGCTTGTAATAGCCAGAACGAGTTATTTCAATGATTTCACCGGAGAGGGGCACGATACATCGGGTTGCCATGGATTTATAACAGAAAGTGCTAGCGGCTATATCTTTTTATCGTCAAGTTCAGGATCATCTGTAAGTCCAAGTGAAACCTTTACAATCACTATACAAATATTTAGTTTTAGTGAGGCTCAAAGTAGAACTATTGAAGTAGGTTTTCCAAGTGGATCTCCTGGTAGAGAAGATAATAAAGATTTTTCCTTTAGCTCAACTCAAGAATCAATCAGCATAGATGGTTCTGGGAATTCAGCAACATTAGATTTTCAAGTTACAGCACCAACAACTGAACAAACCTATACTCTCCATTCTGATGCTATTCGCAGAGATGGAGGTTCCGCGTCATATTTTGCTCATGGTGATTTTATTATTACAGTAGAAGTACAAAATAATCCCCCTCAATTTAGCAACATAGTTGAGAGCAGCGATCCTTTAGAATTAGGTCAACAAGAAACTTTCCAAGTCGATGTGACTGATTCTGAGACAAGTGTCGACTCAGTTTTTATTGAATTAGGAAGTACTAACTACTCCATGACTAATACTGTTGGAAATACTTATGAATATAATTGGATTCCAAGTACAACTGGCCTAAAAAATTATGTTTTTTATGCCAATGACACGATTGGAAGTTTAAATTCAATAAGTGGAAGCATCAATGTAATTGATTCTACTAATCCAACTTTGACTAATTTAATCGAGAGCGCTGACCCTTTAGAGCTAGGACAAACAGAAACGATTCAAATAAACGCAACAGATTTGTCTGGTATCAGTCATGTTTTAATAGAGATTGGTAGTACAAATTATACTATGTTAAATATCGGTGGAACTATATGGGAATACGACAGCTGGACTCCAAGTACCACAGGATTGAAATCATATAATATTTTTACGAACGATACTGAGGGTAATTGGGATTCTTTAAGTGAATCTATAGTTGTTCAAGATAAGGTCCAACCCTCATTGACAAATCTAGTGGAAAGTGCAGACCCTTTAGAGTTAGGACAAACAGAAACGATTCAAATCAATGCAACAGATTTATCTGGTGTGAGCCACGTACTAATAGAAATCGAGAATACTAATTATAGCATGAGCCAAATTGATACAAATACTTATCAACTTAATAACTGGAATCCTTCATCAGTAGGAGTAAAAAGTTATACCATTTATGCAAACGACACTAAGGGAAACTGGAATTCCTTAAGTAATTCAATAATAGTTCAAGATACTACTCTTCCGTCTCTTTTTAATTTAATTGAAAGCGCAGACCCTTTAGAGTTAGGTCAAACAGAAACGATTCAAATCAACGCAACTGATTTATCTGGTATTAGTCATGTGCTTATAGAAATTGGGGGTCTAAATTATACGATGATTAAAATAAGTAGCGCAACTTGGGAACACAATAGTTGGATACCAACATCGGTAGGAATAAAATCTTACACCATTTATGCTAATGATACTGAAGGTAATTGGAATACTTTAAACGAATCTATCACCGTCCAAGATACAACCAAACCTTCATTAATAAATTTGGTAGAAAGCGCAGATCCTTTAGAGTTAGGTCAAACAGAGACGATCCAGATCAACGCAACTGATTTATCTGGTATCAGCAATGCGTTAATTGAAATCAGTGGTCTAAACTACACGATGACAAAAATTAGTAGTACAATCTGGGAATATAATAGTTGGACACCTACAACAACAGGGTTAAAATCTTATACTATTTATGCTAATGACACTGAAGGTAATTGGAATTCAGTCTTAAACGATATCACGGTTGAAGACACAAATGCACCAACCTATTCTGATTTAATTGAAAGTGCTGATCCGCTCCCATTAGGTCAGAATGAAACAATTTCCATTAAAGTTTATGATACGCTAGGTTCGGGAGTGAAGGAGGTAATTCTTGAATACACCAATATTAATCACACGATGATTTTTATTGGATTCAACACCTGGTCATGGTTAAATTGGAAGCCTTCATCTACAGGAACCTTTAACTACACCGTTTACATGGTAGATAATAGCGACAATTCAAATACGACTACAGGATCTATTGAAGTTATCATATCCTCGGGTCCGACAATTCAAAATGTATCTAAAAGTGCAGATCCTTTAGAATTAGGTCAAATAGAAACAATTCAAGTTGATGTCTATGATACTGATGGAATCAGTGATGTTTTTATAGAAATTGGGGGACAAAACTATACAATGGCAAATGTTGGTGGAAATACATATGAATATTCTTGGTCACCTAATTTAATTGGGACAAAATTATTTATAGTCTATTCTAATGATTCTTTAAATAATTGGAATCAATTAAGTAGTAGTATCTATGTTCAAGACACAACGCCTCCAAATTATGAAAATTTAATAGAAAATAGCGATCCTATAGAATTGGGAAATGCAGTAACAATTTCTATTGATGCTACAGACCTATCAGGTATCAATCAAGTTAAAATTGAATTAAATGGCGTGAATTATTCGATGTCTAATCTTGGAGGTAATACATGGTCAAATGATACTTGGATTCCTGAAACTTCTGATATCTTTCCATATACTATATATATCCAGGATAATTCGAATAATTGGAATAATACAACCGGTTCTATTGAAGTAATAGATACAATATCACCTGAATTATCAAACTTATATGAGGAATATGATCCAATAGAATTAGGGCAGAGTCAAACGATTCAGGTTAATATTACTGATTTAGCCTCTATAAGTTTAGTGTTGCTTGAATATGAAGGAGTAAATTATACTATGACAAAAATAAGTAGCTTAACTTGGGAATACAACAATTTAATTCCAATTAGTATAGGTCTTAAAAATTATTCTATTTATGCAAATGACTCGAGTAATAACTGGATTTCTTTAACTGCGAATTTTACAGTTGTAGATACGAGCGGTCCGGTTTTATCTAGCTTATTTGAAAATGCGGACCCGTTAGAATTAGGTCAGACTGAGACAATTCAAATTACTGTTATTGATTTATCTGGAATAAGTAATGTACTAATAGAAATTGATGGAGTGAATTATACCATGGGATTCATTAGCGGTAATATGTGGGAATACAATGCCTGGACTCCAAATAGCACTGGATTAAAATTGTATACTATTTACGCAAATGATGCAAATGGAAATTGGAATTCTTTGAGTAGCAACATTACGATATTAGATTCAAATGGGCCGGTTTTATCTAGCCTATATGAAAATGCAGACCCATTAGAATTAGGACAATCGGAAACTATTCAAATTGATGTTAGTGATTTGTCAGGAATCAGTCAAGTGTTGATAAAACTCGAAGGTGTGAATTATACTATGAATTACCTAAGTGGATCGACATGGGAATATAATAGCTGGATTCCAAGTACTACAGGATTAAAATTGTATACAATTTACGCAAATGACACTGAAGGAAATTGGAATTTATTGATCGATTCAATAACAGTTCAAGATACTATACAACCAGTATTATCAAACCTAATGGAAAGTGCAGATTCATTAGAATTAGGTGAGACCGAAACTATCCTAATTAATGCTACCGATTTATCTGGAGTAAATATAGTATTGATAGAAATTGGAAGCGTTAATTACACAATGACGAATATAGGTGGCGCAACTTGGCAATATAACAGTTGGATTCCAAGTTCCATAGGTACAAAATCATATACAATTTACGCAAATGACACAGAAGGAAATTGGAATTTTGTAAGCAATAATATTACGGTAACAGACACAAGTTATCCAACATTAACTAATTTGATTGAAAGTGCGGATCCATTAGAATTCGGTGAAGTTGAAACGATCTCAATTGATGCTACGGACTTATCAGGAATTAGTTATGTGCAAATAGAAATTGATGGAGTGAATTATACCATGGGATTCATTAGCGGTAATATGTGGGAATACAATGCCTGGACTCCAAATAGCACTGGATTAAAATTGTATACTATTTACGCAAATGATACAAACGATAACCAAGTTTCATTACATAGAAATATTACTGTTATGGATACAACAGGTCCTACATTATTTAGCATTATTAAAAGCGCAGAATCAATTTTATTAAGTCAATCGATTTCTGTTCAAGTTGATATTACTGATTTATCTGGTATTAATAATGTGCTTATTGAATTTGAAAATTCTAACTATACGATGACCTACGTGATCGGAGATACTTGGAAGATAGAAAATTGGACACCAACCAACTCAGGTATTTTGAGTTTTACTATCTATGCTAATGATACACGCGGTAATTGGAATTTGATAAGCGATTCAATTATGGTAAACATACAAGGTGGAGACGGAAATGATGATACGACAGATGAAACTTTTGAATCAATTGTGGTATATAGTACGTTAGGTGTAATAGGGGTACTTGCCTTAGTTCTAGTAAATTCACTTAGGCCTAAACGATTTCTTAAATAATAATTATTTTTATTTTATTTTTTTTTATTACAATTTTTATTTAGTCTTAAATTAACCTTTAATGTAGTTTATTATGAGTAATTTTAATGCGGTTTTATTAGAATGTGATAATATTTCTAAACAATATGGTTTTTTCTTCGCTCTGAATAAAATATCTTTTCATTTAGACGAAAACTCTATTTTGGGTGTAATTGGTGCTAATGGTGCTGGAAAAACGACACTTATTAAAATCTTAGCTGGTTTAACGTCTCCAACTTCTGGTAAAATCGTTATTAAAGGAAAGAATTATAAAGCAAATGATAAATCTATTAAACAAATTATCGGAACAATAACTAACAAATCGTTTTTATATGAAGAACTAACGATTTATGAAAACCTAAAATTTTTTAGTAAATTATACTCAATCTACGATAAATCGACATTTAAAGATAAAATTGATTATTACGCCAAGAAATTTAATCTTTCTAACTGGATTTTTGAACCAATTAGTAATTTATCAACCGGAATGAAACAAAAAGTAGAAATAATCCGAATTTTAATTCAAAACCCTTCGATTTTGCTCTTAGATGAACCGTTTTCCGGATTGGACTTTAATACGATAAAATTATTGGTAAAAATATTAATAGAATTAAAGGAAAAAGAAAACTTAACAATAGTTATTGCGACTCATAAAATTGAGGTTGCTCAGGAGATCAGCGACAAAATCTTAATTTTAAAAAGAGGTAAAATAAGTAAACTTGCTCCAATAAACGAGATTGATAAAAATGAGATCGAATCCTATTTTTGAGGTGAGAATTGAGTGAGGACTAAAAAGAAATCTAGTAAATCTGACTTAAAACTATTTATAACAATTCTACAAAAAGATATTAAATCCGAAATTAGACAAATCAACGACATTTTTTCTATTATTTTGTTTGGAATTATTTCAATATTTATTTTTTCTTCGTCTTATAACACAATTAATTTAGGTGTTCTGATGCCTATTGAGATATTTGTTATTCAAATATGGTTGATTATTTTTTTTACACTTATTTTTATTATGATCAAGCTATTTGTTCAAGAAAAAGAAAAAGGGACACTTTATGGACTTACATCATCTCCAGTTTCGAACAGCGTTCTTCTAATTAGTAAAGTCGTTTTTTGTTTTATTTTGTTAAGCTTTATTGAATTAATTTTAATCCTTTTTAGCTTTTTTATCTCAATTCCTTCGATTCAAGCTTTGAATCTTAATGAATTTCTGTATTATATTATGATTGGAATTGTATTACCTACACTAGATTTATCTATTTGTGGAACTTTAGTGTCTGCTTTATCAATGTATTCAAAAAATAAGTCTTTTGTTTTACCTCTACTCCTATTCCCAATAATTCTTCCAATAACTTCTCCTATAATGTCGTTAAACATTAAATTACTAGAAGGTGAATTAATCTCAATGATAGTTATTGAACTATTGTTTTTAATGGCACACGCTATCCTAATGTTTTCAATATTAATATTTGTTTCAGAAGAGTTATTATCAGAATAGTTTAATTTAACTACACTGCACGAGTATTTGTGTTGCGTTTAAGTGTAATAACTGATTAAACCAACCCGTCACAACTATTTGAAGTCCTTCCTCAACATCATCAGGAACAGTAATAGCTGAGACATCTATTAAAATTTTATCGTTCCCTTGCGTTAGGTTAAAATTTCCTCCAGAATACCCTTCCACTATTCCAATTACTTGAATTTCCTGATTATTATATCTTGATGGATCTTCGAGAACTTGGGAAATTTGAAGATAAGGTCTGAAATTCAATATCAACACTATGGAAATGATACTAATAGCTCCAATGATCCCTAAACCTGCAATAATACGCGATTTTTTCATACTTAACACGGATTACGAATTTTGATTTAATCTGTTCAGTCTTTTTTCTATTTTTCTTTTAGCTAATTTAGGATACAAAATTAGAATAATTATAACTAACCAAAATAACGCGTAGCTTATACTTATAGTAGTAATATCTAAGATTAACTCACTCATCTTCCTTCCTCCATTTTTATGTATAATTTTTCATGTAACTTTTCTTTAGCTATGTCTAACTCCTTTAATTCGCGAATTAAATAGACAAATAGAAGAGTTATAGCAATTAAGTTAAAAAATAGAATAAAAAGTTTTATTGAATCCCAGTATATATTTCCAGGTTCGCTTGGATTTGGATTTATCAAGGGATGCAAACTTGTGAAAAGAATTGCCGAAAGATAACTTAAAGGGACGGTCGGAAAAAAAACTATTCCTAATATCGCAGAAAGTTTAGCTTTTTTCTCCTTATCTTCAATAAAGTTTCTAAAAATTAAATATGCAACATAGGAGAGAAGCAAAATAAGTGTAGTAGTTTGTCTTGCATCACTCCACTGCCAATATATATTATTATACGAGCCAGAGGTCGCATTAAACCACAGCGATCCTGTTATTAATGTAAAGGCGACAAAAAAAACTCCAACTATTATGCTATTTTTTCCTAAATTACTCCATTTCATTTTTTTTTGTTTAAGATACAATAAATGAGCTATAAAACTGACACCGAATGAAAAGTAAGATAACCAAGCAGCTGATACATGATAAAAAAATATAATATATACAACTCTTTCAAACGAAGCTAAACCAAAAATCAAGAATAAATTTATTATCAGTAATAACAAAGAAACAATAAGGATGTAAGAGTTTTTCTTTAATTTGTAAGTCATTATAATAAAACCTCACTTTAATGGATTTTAATTTTGAATTCAGTCTATTAGTGAATTTATTTTGTTATATTCAAGAAAAATCAATTCATAGAGTAAAATTATATTACCCCAATTTAATTAATTTTATTTAAGCGTCGTTATTAAAATTTTTTCTTATAATTTAATGATTTTATTACCTTTTTTCAAAATATTAAAAAAAAAAAATTAGATTTTATTTATAAATGCTTTCTTCGAGTATTCTTCAACCTTATTAGTACTATTGAGATTGCGAAAATGCTACCAATCACAATAAATAGATCGAATCCAGGAATTGCAGTGTCGGGGCCTGGACCAGGAGTTGTGAATGTTAAACCGATTGGACCAGAGTAAGTACTATGTTCAAGAGATGAGGTTCCTTGACCTTGATTGTCCATGATTGCTAGGCTGAATAAATACACGCCGTTGTCCGTTTCGTTAAAGATCACATCATCTACATTCGATGTATCAAGAGCTCTTTTCATTTCAACCGTCCAAATACCATCAGTCCATCTCATTCCTACTTCGATATCTCCGCGACTCCCTACGGGTGTCTTAAGAATGTGTCTTGGTACGTTAGCATTTAAAGAAGTGTAGTTGTTAACTGCCCATGTTAAGTTTGCCCAACCATTTTGTAATCCTTTAGTAATATTAATAGCTTGACCTACATCAATTTCAGATTGAGTAAGTATCATTGCATCAATCCAATCAGATGGATTAGCTTCGATCCATGCGGCGTGAGTACCATTTGTATTATCACTATATACTCCAGACCCAGCATCACTTTTTCGCGTTTCATGATCTACAAACTTATCGTCAGCATATCCTGTTAAAGCAATAGTTCCTGCTGTAGCTTCATAGCTGGAACTATCAATTGTAAGAGCCGACAAAATTGAAGCACTTGTAGCTCCTCCACCTCTAGCGGCTTTTACATGCCACATATCTGCTTTTTCGCCAGGGTTGGTGAAATTAACTGTGCCTAACCCATGACATTTTATAGCTCCTCCGCTTGAGTTAAACCCTTCAATAGTTCCGATTTCCCACAATAGCGCGATTCTATCTTCTGAATTGCTACCATCTAAACCTTGGTTGAAAGTTCCACCTGAAACATTATACTTGTCTCGTGTTACGCTGAATGTTGAATCTGCCCATGATGCTAATATATAAATATTTGCCGTAGTATAGACGGCTTTTATTGTTACTTGAGTACCTCCAAGAGTACCTCCAGTTGTGGTTACAACAAGAGCACTTGCTGAACTCCAAGCTGCTTCATTGGCATTGCCATCAGGAGTTAATTCGCTAGAAGATTCGTAAGGAGTCAGAGTATCTATTGCGCTAGTGTTTAAGTCTGATGTTGCTATTGAAACGAAAAGACCAAATGGTAAAAGCATTACGAATAATAGAACTAAAATTTTGTTTACTTTCATATGATTTTCTCACAAATTTCTGTTTATTTTTGTATTTTAATTTAAAAAGGTAAAAAATTACCCTAATTAATGAAAAGAAAAATATATTTATAAGATTTTTGAAAACTGGTTAATTTAAACCCCCGAATTACCTTCACTTACAATTTTAAACAATAGTTAAAAATTAGTGTTAAATTTAAACATCGGAAATCTATTTTCGTTAGCTATATATCTAAAGAT
>JAHLWV010000325.1 GCA_019057735.1 Promethearchaeota archaeon
AAACAGCTTGGTATGAAACACCTGTAATAAAGGATATGATGGCGTTAGTTGGGGGTAGAGCTCTAAGAGCTGTAATGTCAACCTTTTGTTCATCCAAAACGTATCAAGGTCAAACAGCATTACTAAGAGTTGCTCGTTATTTAGAAGCTTCCTTGGACAAAGAAGACAGAAGAGCGTTAATTATAACAGATTCGTTTACTGAAAAATTTGTTAAAAAGGTAACAGTATATCTTGACTTGATTGAAATGGAATATAAAGTATGGTCTGGAGCAGTACCAGAAGTGCCAATCTCAACGGTTTATGAAGGGGCTAAAATATGCGAGGAATTTAAACCACAAGTATTGATCGCATTAGGAGGCGGCAGCGTCATTGATACAACAAAAATGGTAATGGTTAAATATGAAAAACCTGAAATTAATTTGATGATGATTTTGCCGTATTTCGGTTCCCTGGGATTACGAAAAAAAATGAAATATTTCGTAGCAATTCCAACGACATCTGGGACGGGTTCTGAAGTAACTCAAGCAGCTGTAATTACAGATACAGATAGAGAACCTCCTAAAAAACTTGTAGTGTTGAGCGACGAGATATACGCTGATATTACGATTCTTTTTACGGATTTTGTTAAAGATATGCCTCCATTTCTAACAATGGCTACAGGATTAGACGCACTTTCTCACGCTTTGGGGAGTTACATTTCAAATTGGGGTAGCCCATATAGTGATGCCATGAATTCGACTGCGATAAAGGAAGTCGTAAAATACCTTCCACGTGCTTACAAATACGGAGTAAAAGACATAGAAGCCAGAGAACATATGCAAATGGCTGCACTAATGGCGGGGATTGGATTTGGAAATACAACAGCGGGAATAGACCATGCGTTAGGGCATAGCTTCGGGAAAATATTTGGCGTACATCACGGCCTTAGCGTTGGAATGTTCGCCCCTTATTCTATTGGCTTTCAAGCAAAAGTTACTGATAGATGGAGGGCCTTATGCCCAATTTTCAATATTAAAGAAGAAAACAAGGGTAGAGACGAATTATACAAAGAGTTTATTCAAGCCGTCAAAAATTTTATAGTCTCACTTGATGGCCCTGTATGCGTAAAAGATTTGAAAAATCCTGTTATTAGTAAAGAAGATTATTTCTCGAAACTAGATTTATTAGCCGAATATGCCGACGACGACGCAGTATCTCTAACTTCTTTTCGTACAATTAATAGGAAGCTATATAAAACCATTTTTGAGTACGCGTGGGATGGAAAAGATATTGATTTTTAATATGGAGGGAAAAAGATGAGTGAAAATTTATTTGGTTATAATGGAAAAATTGCTTATGTGAATTTAACCGACCAAACTGTCGATGTTAAAGATTTGGACGCTCAAGTAGCAAAGGAATACCTCGGTGGTACAGGGTTAAGCGCTAAAATAACTTACGACCTTCTATCAAAAGACGATTACGACACTTTAAAAAAAGATGCTTTTTCAGAAATTAATCCACTAATATTTGCAACGGGGCCCGTAACAGGAACATTAAGGCCATCCTCCGGAAGATATACCGTAACAGCAATATCACCCCTTACAGGGATATGGGGTGAAGGCTCTTCTGGGGGTTATTTTTGCATTCCTTTACATAATAGTGGTTTCGATGCTATAGTTATTGTTGGGAAAGCAAAAAGTCCTATTTATTTATATGTCCACGATGAAACCATTGAATTCAAAGGTGGAGATACCGTTTGGGGTAAAGACACGTACGAAACCCAATTAATTTTGAAAAAAGAGCTAAACAACGAAAAGATTCGGGTTGCTACTATTGGTATTGCTGGTGAAAATTTAGTGAAATACGCGGGAATAATTAACGACGAAGGTCGAGCTATAGGAAGATGTGGTTTAGGTGCTATAATGGGCTCAAAAAACTTAAAAGCTATTGCAATTCACGGAACCAAAAGAATTCAAATCGCAGATAATAAAATAGGCAGAGAACTGTTAAAAGAAGCAGAAGATGCAAAGAGGGGGGACCTCCTTAAATCAATGACGCCTTTTCTATTCACTTTATACGGTACAAACTGCTACCTAGACATAGGTATGGCTCTTGGTGATACGCCAGTACAATATTTTACTAAAACCGAATTTTTCGCTGAAAAATTGACGGGGAAAACGTTACGAGAAGAATATCCCGTTTTAGATTATGGATGCGCGGGCTGTACTATGAGATGTGGTAAAACAACAATTATAGAACACGAAGGCAAAGAAATCGAAGTAGATGGGCCAGAGTACGAGTCTGTCGCGGCATTTGGACCTTTATGTGGCGTTTACGATTCCAAAGAAGTAATTCTCTCGCATCATATGTGTAATGTATATGGTTTTGATACTATTTCTGGGGGCGTGTCTATCGCATTTTTAATTTACTTAGTTGAAAACAATTTAGGGATTGACAAAATTAAGTCACATTTAAAAGACATTGAAATCGGAGAAATAAAGTGGGGAAATGGAAATTTACTTTTGAAATTAATTGATAAAATTGCGAAAAAAGAAGGCATAGGTAAAATACTTTCTGAGGGTGTACGCACCATGGCAAAAGAATTTAATGTTGACCCTGAATTAGCAGCACATGTAAAGGGCTTAGAGATGCCCATGCACGATCCCAGGGCTTTTGCCGGACAAGCTCTAAGTTATATCACTTGTTATGTGGGAGCGAGTCACGAAAAATGCGATTGGTTCAGCGCTGAAATGGGAAATGTCGCGTACCCGCAACTACGCATAAAAGCTGGAGATAGAACTTCCATAAAAGGTAAAGAAAAGGGAGTTATTGCCCTACAAAACATTAGGGCGATAGATGATTCCGCTGTAAATTGCAATTTCCTAAACCCCTCACTTGAACACATAATTAAGCACATCAACGCAGCAACGGGTTTTGATTACAGTAAAAAATCTTTATTGCTTGTTGGGGAACGAATAAATACTCTTAAAAGACTTATTATATGCAATCTAGGTATAACAAGAGAAGACGATAAACTACCTGGTCATCTCAACAAAGTATTGAAGTCTGGTAAAACCGAAGGAGTAAAGTTAGATTTAGATGGAAGCTTAAAGAAATATTACAAGATCCGTGGTTGGGATTGGGAAACTGGTTGTCCAACAAAAGAAAAACTTGAAGAACTTAATATATAACTATCTAATTTATTTATTTTTTTTTATAATTTTATTTTTAATGTTTAACATTCAATTTCTATTATAAGCTCTTCCTTGTATCCGATTATCACTTTTGTAAGTCCTTTAAGCATTTCATCGGTCTTAATATCACCAGTATCTACCATTAAACATCTTAAACCTTTAATCTTTTCTTCAGTTGAAACTATTTTAATATTCATTTTTCCAATTTTTTTAAGGATTTTAGGAGTAATCTGCTTATTACCTCTTCCAAAAATAAATCCTTGTCCTCCAATTGGCGAAACGATAATTCTTACCTTTTTATATTTATCCAAAAGCTCTAGCATTCCACGTTCATTTAAATCAATCCCAATAATCTTATCTTTATAAAGAGCATCTACTCCAAGTAAGCTTTTTCTTAACTTTAACTGATCGGTGATTGCTTTTACAGTTGTGCCGGGTCCAAGTAAATATAATATATCTTCTTCTAAAT
>JAHLWV010000326.1 GCA_019057735.1 Promethearchaeota archaeon
TTTATCCTGGAATTAATTGTAGAACGAGAATACATTCAAAAGGAAAAGGTTCTCATGTATCAACGACTTGTTTGGATTGTAATCAAACAACGCGGTATTTTTTTAAAATAAAGTAATTCATAGATAAAAAAAATAATAAATTTCGGATTAAAAATGCCTTTAACGATAATTCTGGCAGAATGCGGATTAGAATTAATCCCAAAAGAAATTAGGAAGCATTCAGCTATCCAGAGGAACCTAAAAAGAGATAATTATTCGTCACAACTCCTTGATAACGCATTACATCATTCTGCGATGGTTAAGTTGAAAGATGTTGGAAAAAGAGGGCGGCCTGATATTACTCATAGCTGTCTATTAAACGCTTTGGGTTCTCCCTTGAATAAAAGTGGAAAATTAAAACTATATATTCATACTTTAAATAATAAAATATTCGAATTTAATCCAGAAATCAAAATCACTAGAAATTATAATAGATTTAAAGGATTAATGGCAAAATTGCTAAGGGAAAATGAAATTCGAATAAATGAATTAATTTTAATTTCGCAGTTTAATGGAACTCTAAGGGATTTAGTAAAATCTTTTAAAAAGCGGGAAATAATAATCTTTTCAAGCAGGGGGGAATTAGTTAGGTATCATCTCGATTTATTTGAGAAAGATTTGAAAAAAAATTATATTGCTATTATTGGTGGTTTTCAAAAAGGTTATTTTACAGAAGAGATCTTAAACCTAAGCGATAAAATAGTATCGATTTCGAATTATTCTTTGGATGCGTGGGTTATCGTAAATAAAATAGTTAGCTATTATGAAATTACTAATGACATTATTTAACAAAATAAGTAAGAAAGTTTTTTTTTAATCGTTAATATATACAAATAATCAATATTTTTTCAATACCACTTGAAAAATTCTTTTTAAATATCTTCTGTTTTTATACAGCGCTCTTAGTATAGTGGTTAGAATCTCGGGTTTCCAACCCGAGGACCCGGGTTCAATTCCCGGAGGGCGCATTTATTTATTTAACAGATCTTAAAAGATTAAAGAGAATCTTTAATAAATAACTCTAAAAGAAAATTTGGAGTTTATGATAAAGTTATTTAAAAAAGCTATTGTATTATTTTTATGCCGATATTGAACAAACGATTACTAAGGCCAGATGTAAAGAAACTCCAACAAAGGAGTCAAAAAATAGTTACGAAAGGAGCACTCAAGATTGCGGAAAAAGAAGGAATAGACATTATAAAAATACTTTCCATAATTGCGGACGGAAATAAACGATTCTACGAGATACTCGAAACTGGAGAAGGTAAAACAGAGGATCTTTACGATCTTATAAATAGAGACCAAATGAAGCAGTTAGCAAAGATTTTTCGTGGTGCGATGGAATATAAAGGGAAAATTCTACAAGAACAGCATCCATTGTCTCCAAATGTAAAAATTGAATCTGTTGATACTGGGGGTGTGCCTGCAGAGTGGCAAATCTCTGAGGGTGTTGACGAAAATAAAATCTTATTGTATTTCCACGGAGGAGGACATGTGTTAGGATCTCCAATGTCCAGCCGACCTTATACAGTTGAGATTGGAAAAGCCGCACATGTAAAAGTATTGAGCGTGGATTATGCTCTTGCTCCTGAACATCCATTCCCTGAGGGTCCAAACGATTGCTTTACATCTTATAAATGGCTTCTCTCGCATGGATATAAACCTGAAAATATCATTATCGGTGGAGCTTCTGCGGGTGGAAATATGGCTCTCGCAACTCTTATTAAAATTAAAGAGGAAGGTATTACCATGCCCAGAGGTGCTATAGTTCTCTCTCCCGGTATTGATTATACGACAAACAGTAAAACAATTCTAGAGAATGCTCCTACAGATTGTGTTATGGCAGATGTGGGCGTTTTTTGGTGGATTCCCGCATATCTAAACGGAACAGATCCTAATAATCCTCTCGCATGCCCAATCTTTGCTGACTTTACAGGTTTCCCTTCAATTTTAGCGCAAGTAAGCACAAGTGAGATGGTCTACGATCATTCTACTCGATTAGTGGAACTCGCGAAAGCTGCCGGTGTTAATGCCATCCTACAAGAATGGGATGATATGCCCCATGTCTGGCAAAATTACGGTCTTTATGACCTTCCTGAAGCAAAAGAAGCTATAGATAAAATTGGTCAGTTTATAAAAGATTTGTTTGATTAATCAAGATTTTTCTATAGTTAAAAGAGAGAATTTCAGGATATTTTCATCTTTTTCCTGTTTTTTCTCTTGCTCTAATGTCCTTATTAAATCCTTTCGTTGTTCAATAGAACGTTTGACAATAGCTTTAGATTGCTCTGTCGAATGGTCTGGTTCTAGTTTCCATGCTCTATTTTCGAGTTGTGGATTCAATCCATCTATAGTCGTAGTAAGAATGACGCTTCTCTTTCCGATTATGATATCTCTAGTTACAAATCGATTCTCTTCATTTTTTTCAACAGTACTATAGAAAATTCCTCGGTCCCCAAAATCTTTTAAGTTTTCTTGTATTGCCGGATTTCTCTGAACTTCAGGGATATAAACGATCTTTTCGTGTTTCCATTCTTTATAGATCAATGCTTTATCACTAGCCCCTGTTAACACCCAATAATGTATCTTAGGAAACATATCAACAACATTTCCAGCGATGTGATCCTTTCCTCCAGTGGATTCTCCAATTTCAAAGACGATTTGATAATTATTAGTATATGCTCCCGATAATAATAAAAAAACTAATACCTTATTTTTTTCCTCATGTACAATTCTATAATCTAAAATTTCTTTAATAAACTCAAATTTATTTTCAGAACATAAGAAGGATTTTACGTCCTTTATATATTTTTCGGGGATAAGGTCTTTAGGTTTGCTAATTTCTTCACTGATTAGGTCCCGCTTGGGCTCTGCAAAATCTGTGAGGATTTCATTCCATAATTTATTAAACTCTCTTTTTTGAATAACATTTTCTTTTGAGAGACTGTCTTTTATTTTATTAAGAAATAATGGATCGTCTCCTAAATATTCATGAGCTCTTTTGAGCAAGGCTTTAAATTCATTTAAAGGAACTTCACCATCGATTCTATTGAAATACCTCTCAAATTCTTCTCTTTTTCTTGGCATAGCACGTAAATCTGGGCAAGTATTAAAAGCCTTATTCAGATATGTATAATTCTCAACCCAATTCTTAGTATCTGCAGTTATAGTTTGTTTCTTTCCTTTATTTTCTTTCAAATGTTTTATTCTGCTTTCATACTGACTCATTTTTTAATTCCTCTAATTTTTCTATAAGATTTTTTACTAAAAATTCATTTAATAGTACCCCACCTAATTTTTGAAAGACTCTATGTTCTTCTTCAGTTAAAGAGTTGTAAAAATTATCAAATCTTTCTGTGGTTTGAAGATATAGTTTGTTTTTGTATTCTTTTAATCTCCCTAAACCGTGATCTTTTTTATTAACAAGAAATAATATCTGTTTTGTTAAATAATTGTCAATTTCTTTACTAAAAAAGGGTTTTTGCTCAATTGAGTCAGATAGAAATTGATTTAATTTATCTACAGGGTCTTTCGGTCTCCAATCCTTTTTTTTTATGAGGTAGCAAATTAGTCTTAGTGGGTGTTCTGTAACACGCTAG
>JAHLWV010000327.1 GCA_019057735.1 Promethearchaeota archaeon
TGGAAATTTAAACAAATGTATCCTTATCTTAAATAAATTCGGGTAATAACCCAATCGATTAAGATGAATCAAAAATCCGTCCTAATGGATTTAAAAAGTGCTTTGATAATAAAGTACTGACCATAATTTTTTATAAATTTCTTTTCTGATTAAAAAAAGAGCGTGATATCGCTCTTTCAGCTTGGAGTTTTTCTCCTTTTTGTAAAGCTCAACCAATTCATCATAATCGGGTGAGCTCCTTGTTATTTGAAGTTTTTCCATGGATTAAAGGGCAAAGAAAACTCTTATTTAAGGGTGTGATATCCAGGTGGATATGATGGAAAAGGACTTAAAGCTTGCAAAATTATTTATGTCGTTATAAATAATTAATTTTTAAAGGATTGTTTTTAATACATTCTAAAAATAGACTTAAATTAATGCTTTTATTCTTTTATTATGGTGTTAGATAAGAGTAGTTTGGAAATTTTTATTCAAAGGATAGAAGATTTCAAGGATAAGTTAAAGGACGAATCAAATACTAGAGGGAGCATTATAGATCCGATCTTACAGCGTTTGGATTGGGACCTTTATGATATTGAAGAAGTAATAAGGGAGAAAAAGACTTCCAGTGGCGGAAAAGTAGATTACGAATTAAGAACGAATGGTAAAAAAATATATGTTGAAGCGAAAGCTCTTAATTACGATTTGCAAAAGAAAGATCAAATTCAAACTACAAAATATGCTTACGAAGATGAGGTGAGCTATTGTGTTCTTACCAATGGGAATTATTTTCAAATTTTTGATACTTTTCAAAAAGTTTTTGAAGATAGATTGATACTGGAGTTTTCATTGACGGATAAAGAACTTTCAATTGAGGATAAAGTAGAATATCTAAATTTTATTTCTAAAAATAGCGTAAAATTAGGTAAATTAACTGAATTGAACGAATATTTGAGCTTGAAGCAAAAAGTAAGAGAAGCAATCGATTATTTACTTTTGAACCCAAACGAAAGTTTTATAGAATTGATCATAAATCAAATAGGAGAAGAATTTGATAAAAAACATTTAAAAGAAACAATAATTAAAATCGGAAGCGATTTAAGCGTCTTAAAATCGCACGAGATAGATGCGTCCTACCCAATTGAATTTAGGGAGGAGAAAACCACTGAACGCGCAAACGAAAATGTCAATTATTTAATTGAAAAATTACCTAAATTTAAAGAGATAATACTTTTGTTACATAAAGGAATATTAGACTTAGGTGACGATATATCCGAAAGGTTATACAAAAAAATGAATAGTGTCACTTTTAAAAGAGATACTGAATTTTGTACAATTAAGGCCAAGCCTTATAATCAAGAAATTAGGATATTTTTTAAGTTTGGAGAAGTTAAACCTGAAATCTCTTTAATTAAAGAAATTGAAGTAGATCCCCTTGCAAAGTCCATGCGATGGGGTAGAGTAAATTATCGTACAGATATAAGAAACATCACACAGGTAAGCGACGCTTTAAAGTTGATAAAACAATGTTATGACTTACAACTAAGATGGAGAAAATAGATGTCTAAAATATAATCGTTTTATTCCCTTATCTTGTAGCTACTTTAAAGTAAAAATCCGCATGTTCGTGATATTATTGATTTGATTTCAAAGAATTTAGAATTCTTGAATGAAGTGAGTAAATTTTAGTTTTTATTAATTTAACTCTTTTTTAATTTTCTTAAATCCTTTAGATGTTTTATATATTTTCTATACGAATTCATTTTATGTCGGACATTCTAAAAAATTTAATAATTATCCTTCAATTTTTTATTTATCCGTTCCAAACCTAATATTGACCACTTAATTGAGAGTATTTTCCACTCCTAATAATTAATAGAGGTTTTTTATGTTTACCTTTATATAAACTGACCAAAATAAATATATACAATGAGATCTTATTGTTATTCAAACATTTCTCGAGATGATAAGAATTGATCCATATTTTATATAAAAGAAAGCCTGATATCCACCAAACACAGCTGACAGACTTTATAGGCATGAAGAATGTTGAGATCTATAAAACTTGGGAGGATGGCGTGTATAACAAGGTTAGGAGGAAGTTTCCTTGGGTGCCTGTGAATCAATATAACAAACAAGCTCTTGTTATCGATGAAAAAAAGACCAATTTAAAGCAATTAACGCTCAGTGATTTTATAGACTGGATACCAACGCTGAAAGGAAAGTATCTTTACCGTTTTCCGAAAGTACACACCCCTAGATTTGAAGACTATGCAATGGGTGTCATTTCTGAAAAAGAATGGGACATGCATCGATATATTTCAAACTTTAATGGATTTTTTGAAAACTTATTTTGAATTAAACGATTTAAGCTTTTTTGACGATTTGCAGGAGAGACTTGAAGAAGATGGAGCATACTTTAAAAATCTATCCGTGAGAGATGTGTTTTTTTACAATTTATTAAGAATAAACCTTGGATTTAAAGATTATTCGGGTATTGAAAAGGTGAGCAGGTTATTAATATATCCTCCGCTCTTTAGCGTAACTTATGACCCAAGATTCATGCCGACTGCGGCAGACATTAGTCTTGTGATGAAAAATATTCCCGCAAGTGAACTATTCAACCTTTTCCGCTTACTTGTCCGGGAATGCATCGAATTGAAAATAATAATCCCCAGAATTCTAATTTGGGATGGACAGTTCCTCCGTTCTAATTGTAAGAATAATAAGGAAGAGAATAAAGAAGTTTACAACGATTCTGATGCGGGATATTGCCGTCATAACGGTAAAAAAAAGGGGGTAGGGTACGACCCGGGTATTTTATATGCGTATTGCAGGGATCGGTGGTTTCCCATCTATTTTGAGATGTTTCCGGGAAATCGAAGCGATCAAGAGGCTTTTAAGAAAACTACCCGCTCGTTCTTTTCTGAGACTTTAGAAGAGTGGCAACTAATCATCTCGGATTCTGGTTCATATGCTCTCGATATTTTGGAAGAAATTCAATATAGAAGCCTGCTTCCAATTATTCGAGCAAGAAAGAATATTAAAAATCAACCCGTTAAGGAGTTGAAAAAAGGATACTATTTTAATACTGATTTTATCCCTCCAGATTGGTCTGAGGAGTATTTTTTATTCATTTATAGCTTCCGTCCCATGATTGAGCAAGGGAACTCATATAATCACACATATTATAATGCGGCTAGAATGAATACTCGTGGTCTTGAAGCTGCAATTAAACATTGTGCGTCTATCTATATTTTAGAACTCTTGAAAGCATTAACTGCGTATAAGATGGGCCGCCCCGATTTAATAATGAAACCTAGCGCTTTTCAACCCTCACGACATTTAAATTATCAATTGGTATTGCCGCACCTCGCCGAAGAATCGGGTTTTAAGATCTTTAAAGAGATTAGATTGTAGAAGCGACGAAATTTGATTCCGTATAGAAAAGGTATAAAACAAGTAAATTCTTAAAGAAAATTAAAAATGAGTAAGATTATAAAAAACTAAAATTTACTCAAGTACAAAAAGTTCTTACAGAACAATCAATAATTAAGGAAAGAAACCAATTTGCAAATAGAATATTAGAAAATTTAGAAATTTACGAGCAAAAATTTGGAAACTTGAATCAAAATTTAATATGTTCAGGTCTAAAATT
>JAHLWV010000328.1 GCA_019057735.1 Promethearchaeota archaeon
AAATCCCGGCATATAACCAAATGAAGCTTAAAATTTCCAAAGACCAAAATCCATAGGGGTTAGACATTACCGCTATCCCTCCGAAAAAATCTAAAACCCCCTCGAATCCACCCATCATACTAAGAAGATCATCTAATGATTGTAAATCAAGATTTTCCAACATACCTATTATAAAGAAGCTTAACAAGCCAATTACACCACCTAATATTAGAATCATGAATTTTTTTTCTAAAATTAACTCCTTAACTGAGCTAAAAAATCGTTTCATCTAGGATACCACCTCATAATATTTTAAAAATAGATCCTCTAGTGCCGGACTTGTAACATCTACGTCTAATATCTCAAATTTTGCAAGTAAGTTGAATAAATTAGATATTTGTTCTCGAGTAATCATGAATGAAGCATTGGTTTCATTTAATATAACAGATTCTACAATTTGTGTAGATAATTGATCAGAGAATTTCTGAAGTTCTTCTTTAGTAGCAAATTCAACTTTAATCTCTTTCATTGCCATGCTCTTTAGTTGTTGAAGAGTAGCTACCTCAACTAATGTTCCTTCTCTTAAGATACCCACACGATGAGCAACTTTTTCAACTTCTCCAAGCAAGTGGGAGCTAAGCAGCACGGTCGAACCTGTTTCTTTTTGTTGTTGTTGAAGAATCTTGTAGAATTCAGCGGTTATTAAAGGATCCAGTCCAGAGGTAGGTTCGTCTAAGATTAAAAGATCCACCTCTGGGGCTAAAGCAAGTACTATACCGACTTTTTGTTTATTCCCCTTGCTGAGTTCCTTAACTTTTCTGTCAAGGTCTAACCCGAATATCATTGCCAATTCCTCAATTCTTCTGATAGGGATATGATTTTCGTAAAGCCCAAGAAGATATTGTAGGTTTCGCCTGGCAGTTTTTTCTTGAAATAAACCTAGATCCCCCGGTAGGTAAGCAATGCGTTGACGAATTTCAGTCGAATGATGGTGAACATCTAGATCAAAAATCAGTGCTTCACCTGAAGTTTTTCGGATTAAATCGAGAAAAATTCTAACTGTAGTCGTTTTCCCCGCTCCATTAGGTCCAAGTAAGCCAAATATTTCTCCTTGGTATATTTCGAGGTCGAGGTCTTCAATTCCTCTTGATTTACCGTAATATTTAGTTAAATTTTTAGTTTGAATAATTATACTTTTAGACATTTATTTTGCACCATAAAAATTAACTTTTATTATATTCTTAAATTGTATTTATTTATTTATGAATACCTGGATCTAGATAGGGTTTTTCAGAATAAAGAATTTTAGTTTGTTTGCTTCTTAATTCTTCTAATAACGCTTCTTCGGTAAACTCTTTAATTTTTAATAGCGTCCAGCCATGAACGCCCCCACTTACTAATCCATCTGGCTTATGCATATCTGTACCAGTAAGCATTCCAATTTCTCCCTTAAGTTCGATACAAAAATCATAGGACTCTTGATCGAAAACATTTTCTGGTTGAGAATCATCGTTAACAATCTCGATATAATCAATTCCCCATTCCAATAGGGTTTCTCTGGTTGGATGATTTTTATATTTAGCTTCTTTTACACTCCATGGAATATGATTACAGACAACTATACCACCTTGATCGTGAACCTTGTTAATTGCGTCAATAATCATTTCATCTTTAGGTTTATAAGAGATTCTCATATCCCACTTTGAGACACCTATAAAATTTAAATGAATCCTCGTAGTTGTCCATTCTATCCCACTCGTTATAAGAATACCCTTTTCAATATATTCTTCCTTAACTTTTTTAACTTTTTCTAAATGCCGCATGTTGTTATGATCAGTTATCGTTAATGCGTTGAACCCCATAGCAATATGCCATTCAACATTTTGCTTAATTGTAAGTACTCCATCACTGAAGTATGTGTGAGAATGATGGTCGTAAATCAAATTATAAGTCTTTTTATCATATACTGGGAGTACATGAGGTTTAATGTTTTTCCAATCATCATCAGAATAAGCGATTGATCGAGGCATATTGTTTGTATCTCATTTAGATTTTCTATTATAAATTTCTTTCACAAAATAACTTGCTACATTCTCAGAAAAAGTGTTAGGGCCAAAACCAGCGTCAAATCCTAATTCTTTCGCAAGTTCATTCGAAATTCTTGCCCCACCACAAACTAAAACGATTTTATCTCTTATCTCTTCAGCTTCGAGTAGATCGACTAGGTTGGTTAAATTTCTCACATGGATATCTTTTTGCGTTACAGTTTGAGAAACAAGAAGTACGTCAGCTTTTAGTTCTATTGCTTTTTTTACGAATTCTTCATTTGTTACTTGGCTTCCAAAATTATATGCTTCAATCATTTCATATCGCTCTAGGCCATAATGACCAGCAAATCCCTTCATATTTATAATTGCATCGATTCCTACCGTATGCGCATCCGTTCCAGTCGTAGCGCCAATAACAACCAATTTTTGTTTTATTTTTGTTTTAATGAACTCATTTATTTCTTCAATCGTCATCGCTTCAATTTCTACAGATTCTACTTTTATCTTAGTATAATCAATCGAATGTTTAAGACGTCCATACAACACGAAATAAGTGTATCCCGTATCTAAAGACACATGATATACTACTGAAGGTTCTTCTATTCCCATCTTTTTACCCAATTCTAATGCTGCAAATATAGCTTTTTCTCCATCATCTACAGGAAGAGTAAAACTAACCTGTACTTTTCCATCATTCATTGTGTCTCCATAAGGTTTGATTTTAGTTAGATCTAATTTCTTGTCAAAGTCTTTCTTTTCTGTAGAATATAATCGACTACCCATTATTCTTGACCTCCTAAGTGTAATTCTTTTGACATGATTTCCGAGAAGGGATTAAAATAATCTTTACTTTTAGGAATTACACCGTCTAATCCTTTTCCACCATCAATTGGTCTTTTTATCTGCGCGAATATCCCTTTTTCAATTGTCTTAAATAAACCTTCTTTTTCTATTTTAGCTAAAAGTTCAAGAGCTTTATTTAATACCTCGTTAGCGCGTCGTTGTATTATTCCCCCTTCCTTAAATATGATTTCTTCCCCTAAATCTTTCATATTTTTAAAAATATATCTCGCATTTTCAATAGATAAAGCCCGATCTGACATGAATGGAGTATGAATTGCTTCCGTTAACATTCCAAGTAAGTGAATTCTCTGATTTGTAAGAATCGTTATGATGTTAAATAATGCATCTTGAATGTGACCTTTAAAAATGTTTCCCGTCATATATTTTGTCGGCGGCATGTATTTTAAAGGAGCATTCGGAAATATTTCTCGTGCCATTTGTGCTTGAGCAAGTTCGTAAACGAATCCATTTTCCAACTCAGGGTTCATTTCAAATGCATGTCCTAAACCCATTTGTTCTTCACTTAATCCAGCTAATTTCGCAAATTGTTCGTTAATGAATTGTGATGCCAGCACTGTATAAGCTGCGTCATAAGCATCATCAGTAGTAAGATAATTGTCCTCTCCTGTATTAATGATTACTCCAGCATATGCATTTATCATCCTTGAAAAATATTGATCAATCATCGTTCTATGCATGTTGATGTCCCTAAATAAAATTCCATATAATGCGTCGTTTAACATCATATCTACTCTTTCAAATG
>JAHLWV010000050.1 GCA_019057735.1 Promethearchaeota archaeon
TCGATTTTATAGGAGAACTTACATTTAAATTGAAAGTTTCCAGTAGTTGGATTAGTATAACCGTACAAAAAATCTTCGCAAAGAATTCCATTTTTTGTGTCTTGTATTAATTCTTCGATGTTCCAATCTTTTGGTTCAATGTAAGTGAACCCCATTCGAACTTGAGGTTTAGCGGAACTAGATGAAGCCCTTCCGTGACCGTTTGGGGGTAAATTCATTCTTGAGGATGTTTCTAAATTATGCAAGTAGTTTTTTAGGACACCATTTTCAATAATTGTTGTTTTTTGGGATGGAATTCCTTCGTCATCTATAAAATAGCTCCCAAATAACTCATAAGGAAGTCCAAGTTTTTTACCTTGTCCCATTGAAGGATCGTCAATAACGTTTATATCTGGTAAAGCTATATTTTTTCCTATTTTTTCTTTCAAAATACTTTCTTTACTTAAAACCAAATCAGCTTCACAAGCATGTCCAAGGGCTTCGTGAATTAAGGTTCCGGCTAGTTTAGGATCAGCAATAATAGTAAATTGTCCGCCTATCGGAGATTTCGCATCAAGTAATTTAATCGACTCTTGAGCTGTTTTTTCGCTTAATTTTTCTGCTTTTTCTGTTGATACGATCTCATATCCACCTAAACCTCCTACAGAATTAATAGATTTCTGGGTTATTCCTGCTTTTTGGGAATATACCATGTTTAGTAATCTCAAATACGAAAGTTTTTGTTTAATTTTACTTCCAAATGAACTGATAAAGATATAATTGCTAACGCCATCCATATAAATTGTTCGCGTATTTGTTACTAACTTAGAAAAACCTGCGGCAATTTTTTCATGATTTTTTACTAATTTTATTTTTTCTTCGATACTTACATCCGATAAGGGGAGTTTGCTATCAATTTTGAAGCTTTTCTCTAAAGGATCCCTTTCGATTATTTTAAACTCATTTTTTAACAAGGATCTCGTTAATTTCGCTAGCTTTATTGATTTTAAGAAGCTCGATCTAATGCTATCCTTATTAAGATCCTTGAGAACACTAAAACCCCATCCTCCATTTATAAAAGCTCTTATTCCACAATTTGTCATCTCATATGAAGAAATCTCCGTGCTCCTTTGATCTGTGAAATCTAAAGTCGTTCCTTCGCTAGCCGTTGCTCTAATATCCCAATATTCAACTTTATTCCCAGCTTCTCGCAACAAATCTGCTATGAAAGCGTTGTCAAATAGGCTTAATTCATCATATGTCTTCATAAATTTCGTCAAATCACAATATAAGCATAAAACTTCTTGATAAATAATAATAAGAGTCTTAAGAGAGTGAAGAATAGAGGTTTAAATAATTTTTTTCTTTATAGAGTTTTTTAATTCAAATTTTTTTCATAATCAAGAAATTTAAAAAGAGTTTCTTTTTCTCCTTTCATTTTTATTTTCTTGATAATTTTAATCGCGTCCGTTAAAGTTACCGTTCTTGTAACCTTAAATGAGTTTTTAAACTGAAAAGATCGATTACACTTCCAACATTTTTTCGTTTTTAATATTTTATTACTATAATACCACTCTCCACAATGATAACAACGAAAAAAATAGAATTTCTGAACATTGCGCATTATAAGGATATAGCAAAAATATTGGCATTTATGCTAAATAAGGCTATGAGTTTTCTATTAACCTATATATACTATATAATATATAAAAGGAAAAATTAAATTTAACAGAGATATTATTATTTATTGATTGAATCCTAAAAAGTTGGGGTCGTTATGAAGGAGATAGCTGAGAAAGAATTAAAAAAGTTAAATATCGACGAATTAACGCACTTATTTGTCGATAATATAAATGAACAAAATTTGAAGTTAATTGAAGGCATAGAATTTCTGGTTGAGGAAAAATTTGATGATTTCACGAAAAATTTAAGTTACGTGATAGAGACCAATACCGAAGTTCAAATCAAGAAAGTTTTTGAGGCAAAAATCTTCAAATCTAAATTAATGTTCTCAAAAGCGGACAGGTTAAAGCTATTCACTAAAATTAATGATATCAAAGGTATTGGAGAATTTATCGCCAATAAAATGCTTCTCTACAAAGCTGTATTTCCAGATAATGAATTTAAAACTCAACTCATTAACATTTTAAAATCATTAAAATCGATCTCTAATGGATTAACTGAAGCGGTAAAAGCTATTGGCTCAGATTTGAGTAAAGCTCATAATATTTGTGAAGATGTGAAAGATGAAAGACGAAAAATGAGAAAAGAAGAGTGGCAATTACTGAACCGTTTGTATAATTATGACATGGATTACTTATCAAGAACTTTCCTTTACTTGAAAGAACTAGTAGAAGATATTATGATGTTAGCTGACCATATTAAAAGTTTTTCGGAGTATATTCAATTTTTAGCAACAAAATATTTAATCTTTGATTAAAAAAACTGATTGTTATGGCAGTTGACACAATTTCAATTGTAGTAGTTGTTTTAATTGCCTTGGCAATCGCCCTCGCATTTTCTATAGGCGCAAACGATGAAACTCTATCCACTTTAGTGGGAGCTGGAGTTATTAAATTCAAGGTAGCCTTATTGATTGGTGGCATAGCAGTTGGAGTAGGGATGTTCTCCTTTAGCTCTGCGTTTGTAGCAAAAACCGTTGGTGCTGATTTATTAGGTGAAGCGGTAACGTATACAGAATTTATGTTGTTAGCGGTATTAATAAGTAGTATCTTGTGGTTAGTAATTGGCAGTTTCGCAGGAATTCCCTTAAGTAGTACACATTCATTAGTAGGAAGTATATTTGGAGTTGTAATTGTATATGCATTAACACATGGAAATGTTAATATGGAAACTGCATTTGATTGGGAAAAATTAAGTAATGTAATTCTTGGTTGGTTCATTTCTCCATTGTTTGGATTGATCATTACATATGTTCTTTTCAAAATACTTGCAAAAGTATATCTCTCCAAATTAAAAGGTTTAAATCAAATCGAGAAATCTGAGAAAAATTTCAAGTGGTTATTATTAATTGCAGTAATTTTTGCTGAGATATGGGTGGGAGCAAATTCTGGCGAGGCGTTAGGGATTCTTTATGGGTTATTGGATGGAGGTACGTTGAACTTGGAGCAATATATATTTTTTGCATTTATTTGTGGTGTTTTCTCTTGTCTGGGGATATATATTGCAGCACGGTATGTAATTAGAAATTTAGCTTCTCAAATGATGGATTCTCGACCGAGCGAAAGCCTCATTACTCAAATTAGTTCCGGCTTGATTCTCATGATCGCTACTTTATTAACTTTGCCAATATCTCATAGCCATGTAATAGTATTTTGCATAATTGGAATGAGCGTGGCGCAAAGAAAAGAAGTTGACTACAAAGGTTTAGGAAAAATGGCGATATACTGGGTTCTCACTTTTCCAGTTGCTGCGATTCTTGCAGGGTTGATTTATTATGGATTTAATTTATTTGGATTAGTCTAATAAACTATAAAAAATACTTTGTAATAGTAAAATATAGCACTAAAAGAAATGAAAATATGTGATAAAAATGGGTTCATTAATAGAATTTCTTAAAAGAGAAACGGCTTTGAATGTTTTGGAAAAAACGATCAAACATGCTCAAGTTGTTCAGCAATGTGTAAGAGAATTAGAAATTGGGCTTAAAGTATTGCTTAAGGAAGGGAATCTCGAAAAATCTAGTAAAATTTTTCACAATGTTGATCTTTTAGAAGACGAAGCAGACAAAATAAGAAGAGAAGTACTAAAAGATGTTTCAAAAGGAGAATTAAACCCTAGTATCAGGCAAAATTTATCACATCTTATAAAAAGATTAGATGATGTAGCAAATTGTAGTACGGGCGTTGCTCGCAGAATTACTACCATACCCCCCAAATTTTGGAAGCAGAGTAGTGAAGAAACTTTAGAAATAATATTAAAAATAATTGAAACCACAGTAACCGCTGTAGAGAATTTAGATAAGCTTGTTATTGATTTAGTGGGTGAAAGGAAAAGTGTGAAAAAGTATGCCCAAAAGATAAATCAATTGGAACATGATGTAGACCTTTTAAACATTAAACTAAGAGAAAGCCTTCAGAAAACAGAGTACGACGTTAATTTCTTTACGATTTTCACTGTTGGCAACATTTTTGACATTTTGGAAGCAATATCCGATTCTATTGAAGGCGTTGCCGATTATATAATAGTACTCCTTACAAGTGCCCGCGTTCTTTAGAGTGGAATGTTTAACAACCATAGCTTAGAAAATCTTATTGATATTTTAGTATAATGCGTTAGTTCTTTTTAAAAAAAGTGTAGTAAAAAAAATTAATGCTTTAATTCGGTGAATTAAAATTAATGCTAATATTGGCTAAAAGTTCCTTGTACCGAGATCTTAAAGTTACTTCGGTGACTGAAATAACGCGAGATATGTCTTTTTGAGATACTTTTACATTTTTCAACTTCGCTATGAGATATATCGCACCAGCACATAACCCTTTAGGATCTTTTCCAGAAATAGAGGTTTTTAGGATAAAGTTCCGAAGCACTTTCATTGCTTCTTTTTCTACTTCAATTCCTAAGTTTAGATCAGCACAATAACGCGGTATAAGAGTTACTGGATCAATATGTGATATCTTTAAATTTAACTCCCGAACTAAAATCTTATAGCACTTCTTAACGATATTGTCGTTAATGGAAGCTTCTGATAGTATTTCTTGAAGCGTAATAGGTACTTTTTCGTCTTTACACGCATAGTACGCGCATGCTGCAACCATTCCGTTTATCGATCTTCCTCGCAAAAGTTGTCTTTTAAAAACTTCTTTATACAGTCTAACGGCAGATTTTTTCACTCTATCAGGAAAATTTAGATTTCCCCCTATTCTTTTCAGTTCGGTAATTGCCATTAACATGTTTCTCTTCTCCCAAGACAGATGCGTATTCCATTTAGCAGCTCTTCGTAAATCAGGATTTTTGATTTTGGTCCTATCGATAACAGTACTTAAACCAATATCTGGCATCAAGATAGACATAGGAGACCCTGTTCGCTCCTTTCTATCTTTTTCGTGTTTCGAATAAGCTCTTATCCCACTATGGCCAATATCCAAACATCTCTCGTTAACCACTAAGCCACACTGTTGACAGACAGTTTCTCCTCTTTCTTGTATGATAAGAGTACTTCCCCCGCATTCGGGGCATAAATTTGACGATACATCTAATTCAACAACCATATTAAAATACCACTTCACTTACAGTTTATTTATTTTTTTTGTCGTTCTTTTTTTTTTACTATTCTTGTTTTTCAAGGGAATAGTAGGACAAATATTAGTACTTTTGAACACACATAAATTTTGTTGTTATCTCAATCAATGCTAAATTTATATTTAAATATTATGCTTTTGTAATACAAAATTTGTTTTTAGTAGTACTTTTTTTTTTTTACCCTAATTTCCCGTGAACTATAGGAATTTATATAATTTGAATATAAATATTTTTTTTTGAATTAATAATAGATATATCATTAGGGTATATATTTGGATTAAAAAATGATTTCTCTTGAACCTTGAGAGAAACGATGTCCTTTATTTTGCTTCTTGAAAATTCAGATATCTCATTTTTCATGCAAAGAAAATTGCGACTTTATTCTTTATCGAGTTAAAATAAGTAAATAGTTATCGAGTTTTCTTTTTACATAATATTAAATAAAACTTTTAACACTAATTTTTTGAACTTATTTTCGTCTTTTTAAAAATAAAGTTTTCTTTTAAGGTGAAAAACAGATATCGCAAGAACCGGAAAAATCAAATAAGGAAGAAAATCCAACCACAATGAATGACAAGAGTTCGAGTAAGGATAAAGCAGAAGATAAACCTAATATGACCGAAAAAGAAATAGAAAATATTAATCTTAACGACGAAAAGATAAAGCAGTACATGAAAAAGTACAAAGAAGAGAACGGAAAATACGCAATTTGGAGAGGCGCTATAACTGAAGGTTTTAAAAAGTGGTTAAAGGGCGAAAAAATCTATACACGCGACAAGGAAAGAATATCATTATACGTTGACGATAAGATTAAAGGAAATTGGCAAAAATTTATAAATAGAAACAAGGAATCCTTTCCTACTTTTTCAGAGTTAATTAGACAAAGTGTTAAGTCATTTATGGAAGATTCAAGTAGGGTTTCGAATGATTTATCTAAACTTAACCCGAGTACCTTATCTAACATCTCTCATGCCTTGAAGGAACCTCTAACGTCTATTAAAGGTTATTCTCAGTTACTTCTTGAAAGCGAAGAATTCAAGGGTAAATTAAGTGAGCATGTTGAGGAAACAATAAAAAATATTTTCGATCAGAGCAATTTACTAGAAAACATTATAAAGAATTTCCTAGACAATATTGAACCTGAAAGTACTCCCTACGACATACTATTAATTGAAGATGATTTGGCAACAATTCGGTTAATAACAAGCTATTTTGAAAGTAAACATTACATCTGTAAGGGAGTTATAAGTGGGACGAAAGGATTAGAGGAATTAAGAAGGGTGGTCCCAAAAGTTATACTGTTAGACATTATATTGCCTGATTTAAGCGGGTATGATATATGTCAGACAATAAAAACCGATAATACTTACAAAAAAATACCCGTTTACTTTCTAACAGCGATATCCGCATCAGAAATAAAAAAACGTTTAAATGAAACACTAGCAGATGGGTACATCCTTAAACCATTTAACTTTTCTGATTTCAAAGTTATATTTGAGATTTTAAATGGAAAAGTGAAATAATCAGAGTATTTGTTAACTAAATAAATCCCATCAAGAGAAAGACGGTGATTTTTCTGTGGGTTTGTTAACTTTTAAATAAATACGATTAACTTGATTGGGATAAAATTTATTTTTTGTGAAGAATTACTTTTAAGTAAAAAATTAGTTTACAAAAAATAAAAATTTTTATAATAAGCACTATATTAACTTTAGATTTTTAACCGTAAAATTACTCAGAAATAAAACAAATGAAAAAATCGTAGGTGTAAAAAATTCCTAACGAAAAAAAGAACGATAGTAATTCAAATGGTAAGGAAAATGACACAAGTCCAAAAATGACTGACGAAGAAATAAAAAATCTGGATTTGAACAGCGAACAAGCGAAAAAGTTGATGAGGGTGTATGAAGAGACAACGGATAAATATGCTAATTGGCGTGGAAATATAACGGAAGGTTTTATGAAATGGCTTAAGGGAGAAAAAATATATGACAGAGAAAAGGAACGTATTTCCTTGTATGTAGCTGATAAAACCAAAGAAGAGTGGAGCGAGTTTATAAAAACGCATAAAGATAAATATAACACCATTTCCAAGCTTATAAGAGAGAGTGTTAATTATTTTATTAAGCAAGAATCCAATCTAATCAGTAAAGATTTGCATAAAATAGACAATCAAACTCTCACAAACATATCTCATGCTCTAAAAGAACCGTTAACATCAATCAAAGGATTTTCTCAACTATTAATTGAAAATTATCGTGATGAGATGGAAGAAAATGTTTTTAACACCATCCAAAATATATTTAATCAATCCTTACTGTTAGAGAACAAAATTATAAGCATTCTGGATAATATAAAAACTGAAACTTCTCAATACGACATTTTACTAATTGAAGATGATTTAGCTACTATTCGTTTATTAACAAGCTATTTTGAAAGCAAAGGTGTTTCTTGTAAGGGTGTAGTTAGTGGAACAAAAGGATTGGAAGAGTTAGCTAATAACCCACCTAAGTTGGTATTGCTTGATATTATTTTACCCGATTTTAGTGGTTATGACATCTGTAAGCGAATTAAAGCAAGTAAAGAGTTTCAAAACATTTCGGTTTATTTGTTAACTGCCATACCAGGATCAGAAGTAGAAAAGAATCTCGAAGATAGTAATGCTGACGGTTACATTCTAAAACCTTTTGATTTCTCTGATTTTGAAGTAATATTTCAATATTTATAATAAGATAGTAGCACTTTTTATTAAAAAATAAGCGGGCTATGAGGGAATCGAACCCCCGACCTGCCGGTTAAGAGCCGGATGCGCTACCTGCCTGCGCTAATAGCCCAGTTTATTAAAACATCCATTGAAAACGCACCTGGAGGGATTTGAACCCCCGAGCGCTTACGCGCACTGGCTTACTTGATCGTATAATGTACTCAAGGCCAGCGTCTTACCACTAGGCTACAGGTGCTCCAATTATTTTGATTCTACGCAGAATGATAATGGAAAAATATTCCTGAGAATCATCTGCTTGATACATTCAACCTATATCTGAAAATTTTTTATTCTAAACATTGTGATATAGATATTAAAATAGTTTATTTTTAATAAAATAAAATTCTTTTTATTTTAATCTCGTAATTCCTAACCTTTAAGAGAACAGTAAAGAAAAAATATAAATTTTATGCTACATTGACCCATAACTGAGATGATGTAAAAATGAGTGGCGCAAAAAATTTTAGGTATTTGATACCAGATCGATTATTTAAAGAAATTACCAAGAAAGCCGCAGAGGTTCATCCAAATATAGAACACTATTGGATTTTTGCTGATCGTAAAGAAAACTTTGGAATTGTGAATAAATTTATCGTTAATCCAGATTTAAAAAAATCAAAAACCCATGTAAAACCAAGAAGTTGGATGAGGTATAAAAAGTCAAAAATTTATAACATGCGTAAATTTAAACAGGAACTAAACGTAGATATAGTCTGGCAAGCACACACACATCCATCAGGAAACGATAAACTGCACCAAATTGATAAGAGGATACTTAAATATCTTTCAAACGGGGTTATGATTATCATTATACCTCACATACCAGAAAAAGGGTTAGAAGGACATATGGTAGGTTGGTATTACGATAAGCGGTATACAAAAAAACCGATGATTGAGAAAATGATTTTTGAGATCATCCAAGAATAAATTCTTTTCTCGTCAGCGACTTTCCTTTTTCTTTTTTTCCTTCTAGTAGTAGGTTTGAGAAAAGCTAATATTGATACATATTCTGAACAACATAAGTTTTTTGGCATTTTACTGATGAGGAGTTATTAAAATGCATCAAATTTAGAATTAATCTATAATCAAGGGAGAATTAGTCCTTTAATAGGGAATTTTCTCAGCTTTTTTTTTATTCATATTGAATTAATTTTCTTTCGCATAATCCACCCTATACAATGAAAAAGTATTAAAATTTTAAATTTTTATATACAAAATATACCACTTGAAGATTATATCAACATTAAGCAAATGTCGCTTAGCTTGGTAGAACGCTTAAGCGTGCTAAAAGCGCTGGATTGCTAATCCAGTGTCCAACGGACTCGAGGGTTCGAATCCCTCCATTTGCGCTTTAATAGACTTCAAATAGTAAGGGCCCATGGTCTAGTGGTTATGACGTCTCGCTTACACCGAGAAGGTCGGGAGTTCGATTTTGAAGCGAAATTATCGCTTAAACGAAAACCTCCCTGGGCCCATTTTTTATAACTTCGGTTTGTACAATTTCCTAATTCTCTCAGGTCGAATTGCATTTAATTTGCAGTTTTTTAGATATTTTCCTATATCTGCAATAATTCCTGGAGCAGTAGTAGATTCTCTTAATATTACGATGTTTTCTAAAAATCCGAAGCGTTCTATAGACACAATATCTCGATAATGTCCAGTTTTCACAAGTGCTTTTTTAAATTGACCTTTAGTTTCACCACTGACAAATACCGCCTCGAGATTCTCTGAAATCAGTTTTTCGTAAATATCTAACGTTTTTTGATCCAAAATGCCTTGGATTTGATTTTTTTCTTTATCTATCGTAACAACTTTCACATACACAGGGAATTTATTAATAAAATCATAGGTTTTGATAATTTCTGTTAATGAAACAGTTTTTCCATTACACAGTTGGGTTCTCAGGTCATGAAGGTTTAATAATACATCTACCTTAGGGTTTACAATGGCACAATCTGCAAAAATTCCAAAACCTACTTTTCCTACATCCAATAAGACACCTTTAAAGACGTCGTTTGTCCTAACATCTTCAAATTCATGTATAGCCCCAATCTTTTTCTTTAGTAGATTTAAAATGAATACTTCTTCGGCCCCTGAAATGAGAATCTCAAACCGGTTATCAAACTTTCTTAATTTTTTAATACGTATTTTAGTGCCCGGAAAGCTCTGGCTTACTTCTTTTAAGTATTTAAGGTACCTTATCGTTATATCTTTGATATTGCCTTTTTTGGGGATATTATATATTTGATCGTAAAGAACCAGTGTTTTTACCATAAAAATTCTCAAAAATTAGTGATATGAATAGATATAATAAAGAATTGCTTAAATCTAAAATTTCCCTTTTTCTCACATCGTATTAAGATTTTCTTTCGTTCTAAACAAATTTATATTCTTGTGGTTTTATAATTCATTATATATAATATTAGAGAATTATGGTGGAGAAATGGAACTACAACGGTTTAATTATTTAGTCGAAGAATTAAGGGAATATGACGGAATTGAAGAGATTTTCGTGTTGAGTCCTGAAGGTGAAATTCTTTTTAAATCTGAAGAATTCCAGTTATCAAATGAAGAAGCGAAAGTTATTTTAAAAGCGTGGAAAGAACGTGAACAAGCTTTAATGTTCCAGAGTTATAGATATGCCATTTTAAAAAACGATGAGATACAACTAGCGGCAAAAAATATTGTTGGAGGAAAAGGCAATATAGTTGGATCGATTACGAAAGAAGGAGACTACATCATAGCCCATACGCAAGATAAGGGACTAATTTTGCTTGAATGGTCAATTTTTATCAATAAGGTTGCTTGGAGTTAGCCCAGAAGAACTTTTTTTTATATTTAAACCCAATCAAATTTAAAAAATATTAATTGTTGATCAATATAGTTTAAATTTTAATTAAATTTTATAAAAAAAAAACATTCTATAAAATCTAATATAAATATTTTATAAAGTTTCAGAGATTGAAAATTAGATTACTTAATATTTTAAATTAAGTGTATATCTACATACAAAAAACACTCTCTGGAATGTTCAAATTGATACTAAAAATAGAATTTTAAGGATATGAAAAGATGGAAACTAAAGCAAATAAGATTTACATGCTGGTATTATACGCAATTTTTCCTATAATTGCTTCAATAATCTATATAATTGAAGAACCAATACCTTATCTAGGATCCGATGAATTAGTTCATAGAATTGGTAGTATATTTGGAATTTTCGCTTTTATTTGGATGTGTTTTAACATTATCATCATGACAAAGATAAAAATAATTGAAACAAATTATAGCTTAGATTGGTTAAATAAATTTCACATGTGGACGGCGGTTATTGCAATAACACTTGGCTCTCTCCATTATCCGTTAATTCGTAGAATAGGGCCCATTGATCCAACTCAATTACGTACTGGAAATTTTGGATGGGCTTCTTTTGTTCTTCTGATGGTCCTGGCAAAAATCTTCATGTCAAATAATCTGGTGAAGTACAAAGCAATCGGAAAACTGAGATTGTCTGCATATATTATGAAATTTAAATATGGAGCCAATAAAATCCTTCATAATATTATGATGGTAGGATTGGTTCTCATTTTTTACCACTCGATAATATCGTTCACTTCAGCAAGTTCGTTGTACATGCTAGGCGTATACTACTTCTTTTTTGGCATTACATTTATCGGATGGTTTTATCACAAGGTGATTCGAAGGTTTCGAGCAACAAGTGACCCCTATG
>JAHLWV010000051.1 GCA_019057735.1 Promethearchaeota archaeon
ATCGAAAAGTTTGGAACCCCAATGATTATCAATGACAAAGGTGAACAAGAGCCTTTCCAAGCGTTTGCTGCAACAACCACAGATGTTTTATTAAGAAAAGTAACTGGCATGATTGATGGTCATAGAACTTACGAAGTCCCTTTATCGATTAAGGGTGAATGGGATTTTGATAAACTAGTTAATTTTGCATCTGAGGTAAAAGGATACGCTAGAATTCTTTACGAACTACACGAGAGTCACGAGGGTATTTATGATGTAATTATCCGTTCTATCAATAGTATAGATGCCAGAACAGCTAGTGTTACCAATTTACCGATAAGTTTAATTGAAGAATTAAAATATAAATTGTTAGAATTCCCAGACACAAAGGATATTTATTTTGATATTACACCGAAACCCCCAGCAACAATTGAATACGTCTAAAATAGCCTTATAGATAATCGAATAAAAAAAAGGAAAATTAAATAGAAGTCTAAAAATGGGTTAAAAAAACCATCTAATGCAATACTTTTGGAGAGACTTTCAATTTTTTTAATTTCGAATCGTAATCTGGACAAATTTTGTAATTTGAAAAGTTACATAAATGTTCAATTTTTGGTAGGTTGCATGTTCGCGTAAAAGGACAGGATAAGATGGTAATATCAAGATTAAAATTTGACTCACTAATCATTAAATCAATCAACTTCTAAATGTTATTAAAGGACAGTAATACTCAGATATATACCTTATACCCCTAAAAGCAATTAATAAAACGTGACTGTGGATAATTATTAATTTTTGATGTTGTTCCTTCTTCCAAAAAGAGCGTAAAACAAAATACATTACTATTTGATAATATCAGTTATAAAACAAGTCTCTACGATTTTTATTCCATTAATTTGCGAAATCTTGTCTTCTATAAGGGGATTAAATTGCTCGATTGAAGGAATATCAACTTTCATAAAGAGTCCACAATCTCCAGATAATCTCCAAATAGAGGTTATTTCTTCGATTTTCTTTAATTCAACAAGAATCCGTTTAATTTCTTTGAAATCCGGCTCAATTTTTATAGTTGCGGATGTTTTTGGCTTTGAATCAAGTTCATATATCACAGTAAAACGAGTGATAGTACCTTCTTCTTGCATCTTGGATACTCTTCTTCTAACGGTTGCTTCGGTTTTTTCGATAATAACACTTATTTCTTTGAATGACTTTCGCCCATCTTTCTTTAATTCCTCTAAAATCTTAATATCTATTGGATCTACTGACACCATTTTATTAACCCTTATCACTTACAGTTATTTTTTTTATTTTATCAAACAATATGATCATTTATGTAAAAATTGTTTATATAAATTACGATTTTAAATAATAAGAAGATCGATCTTGTTTATAAGATTGTGGAATAATATAATTATCATTCTTTTCTTGGAAAAACCTAAGCTAATGAGATTTTTACTTTTTCCGTAATTGTATAATCTTTTTTGTTGAAAAAGTTATTTTTCACTAACAAGAATTTTTAAATATTATATTTTATTGTTTTGTAACATATAAAAAAAATAGTGAGAATAACTTCACAAATAAAAATAATAGAAATAAAGACTTAAAGCATGTGTAATAATTGTAATTGCGACGGTTATAATAAGTGTTCTATTGTAGGTTACCTCCCTTTTGGTTTTTGTTGCTCCCACTGTTTTCTTTATAACGAAACTCATACTTGTTTATCGACAAAAACAAAACATTTAGAGGAGAATTCTGCTTCGAAAGGTATCGAGGGAGAATTAAAACTAATTAGTTCCTCAATAGAAGGAAGTTTTTTACGAGTTGTAATAGAGAATAAGGGTGAAGAAATCCCAATCGATATCGATCTTAAAAAACATCTCGAGAATAAAGAAATTCAATGAAAAACCACGAATTTTTTCCTTCGCATTTAAATCTCTATATAAAATTGTAAGAGTTTTATTAAAATTTATATTAAATATGTAATTAAAAAACACAAGAGACGATAAAAAGGGAATGACATGAGCGTCATCAATTTTGAATTTAGGAACGAAGTCCTCAAGCATAACGCTTCTTTAAGTTATTGTTATCAGTGTTCGACTTGTTCTGGAGGATGCCCTATCGCTTTAATTACTAATGGTAAGTATAATCCGAGAAAAATAATTGAAGAAGCGATTTTAGGGTTACATGATAAATTAGTAGAGAGCCAAGATCCGAATCCTTGGTTATGCTCAACATGCCAAAGATGTGTTGAGCTTTGTCCTCAAAACGTAGAGTTAACGGAGATTTTTACTCTGATTAAAAATAAATGTTTTGAAAATCAAAAGTATCCAGAAGCATTTTATGTACAGGGTCATTCAGTATATGAAAATGGAGTTGCAATTCCGTATTCGAATGCGATTATTGTTAGGAGGAAAAATCTGGGTCTTCCTGAAATTAAAACTGCGCCTATAGAGGAGATTCAAACGCTAATGAGAGAAACTAATTTTGAAAAAAACATTCTAAAGGGGACCAAATAAAATGGTATTTGATGTATTTCTAGGGTGCGTTATACCAGCAAGGTTACCTTATTTAGAAGTATCTTCAAGGAAGGTTTTTGAAAAAATTGGTATTGAATTGCACGATGTTGATGGTTTCAGTTGTTGTCCTGACCCAACAGGGATTGAACAAATAGATCATAAAACTTGGCTGACTTTAGGGGCGCGAAATTTAAGTTTGTGCAACAGCAATGGTGGGATAATATCGTTTTGTTCTGGTTGTGTTGAAACTTTAAAGGGCGTTAACTATAGTCTAAACAAGGATGATGAGGTTAAGAAAGAAGTAAATGACTACTTAAGCAAAGTAGGGAAAGTTTATGATGGTAAAGTAGAAGTAAAACACTTTGCTCAGGTATTATATGAAAATCTCGATAAAGTTAAAAAAAATATTGAAAAACCATTAGAAGGCTTTAAAGTTGCGGTTCATTACGGTTGTCATTATTTAAGACCTTCAGAAATAATTGAATGGGACGACCCTTTCGAACCAGTTACTTTGGATGAAATAGTTAAAAATCTTGGAGCTGAGTCTATCGATTACGATTTAAAGATGGAATGTTGCGGAAATCCGGTTGAAAAATCAGATAAAGATTTATCTTTGCAAATGATTGATAACAAATTAAAAGCTATTAAAGAATCAGGAGCTAATTGCATTGTTGTGGTATGCCCTGCTTGTTATCAACAATTTGAGTTTAACCAACGAGAACTCAATAAAAAAAACAACTCAGAATATGACTTCCCGATTTTCTATCTCTCAGAGTTAATTGCATTAGCGTTTGGTTTCGTACCAGAAGAGTTAGGTTTTAAATTTCACAGGATAAAACCAAGCAAACTATTTGAAAGCATTAACTTTACAGTTTGAAATTCACAATAAAAAAAAAAGAATATTTAGGAATTATTAGAGGAATTGATATTTTATGGCAGATGTATTACCCAAAAAAACAGTATTAAAAGATGTCAAAGTCTTCAAGGATCTTGAAGAGGAAATAATTAAAGCTAATAAGTGTTGTGCGTGTGGCGCTTGTGTAGCTTATTGTTCAAGCCAGACTTTTGATGTCATCAAAATGGAAGGATATACGCCTCAATTCATTTCAGATGCGAATGTTGAAAATTGTAAAGAATGTGGAGTATGTTATTATATATGTCCTCAGACAGAACCGTTGATGAAACATTTAAAAGAAGATTATCGAATCAAAGATGAGATTGGGTTTATTCAAAATGTAATTGCGGCAAAAACGAAGGATGAAAAAATAAAAGAAATGGGACAAGATGGAGGTTTAGTTACCACTCTTCTGACATATCTATTTGAAAAAAATAAAATTGAGGCTGCAATTGTATCTGAATATGACGATAAATTAAAACCGATTCCAAAAATCATATATAACAAAGAGGATTTATTGAAATCTTCAGGAACAAGATATTCAATATCGTCAAACATTTTACCTCTAACGGATCTTTATACTATTGCGCAGGAAATTGCTGAAAAGCATCATCAAATTTATGATATAAATCAAATTCGCATGGCGTTTGTTGGAACTCCTTGTCAGTGTAGAGCTATCCGAAAAATGCAACTATTAAACATCAGCCCTGCCCATGTCATTAAATATGTCTTTGGTTTGTTTTGTATGGAAAACTTTGATTATAAGAAATTGTTCCAGCTAGTGAAGAAGGAGACTAACGAAGATCCAACAAATATAGCTAAGATGAACATAAAAAAGAATTTTTACATAACAAATAAAGAAAATAAAGTTTATGAAGTCGAACTCCATAAGTTTGACGATGCTGTAAGGAATCATTGCCATGATTGTGATGAGTTCACAGGCAGATTTGCTGATGTTAGCTTTGGCGGTTCTGGAGCAGTTCAACAAAATTCAATGGTTGTAATACGCACTGAAAAAGGTGAAGAACTTATCAATAATGCATTGATGGCAGGTTATATTGATAAATTTACTCCTAAGAAATCTACAATAACTGAATGGAAAGCAAAAAAAATTGACTTGCTTAGGAGAATGACTAATAATAAAATAAATAAATCTTAATGGGTGAAAAATTTGGGAGAAAATTCAAAATCCGTAGTAATTATTGGAGCAGGAATCGCCGGCATTCAAGCTGCCCTAGATTTAGGCGATATGGGAATACAAGTACATTTAGTCGAGAAGCAGCCTTGTATTGGAGGCAGAATGGCTCAATTAGATAAAACATTCCCTACACTTGATTGTTCAATTTGTATCCTCGCCCCTAAACTTTCAGAGTGTTATAGACATGATAATATTACACTGCATACTCTTTCAGAGATCCAAAAAATAGGAGGTTCAGTAGGTAATTTTTCTGTTGATGTACTAAAACATGCTCGGTATGTTAAAGAAGGTGTTTGTACTAATTGCGGTGATTGTGGAGCTATCTGTCCAGTTAGAGGGATTACTAATTTTTTTGATGCAAATTTAGTTACTCAACCAGCAGCACAAATTGCCTTTCCAGCAGCAGTTCCTGCAGCTTATCGTATTGATCCAAATAAATGTTTATATTTAAATTATGAAATTTGTGGGTTATGCTACCAAAACTGTGGTGCGGACGCTATTGATTTCAAACAAAAAGATTCGATCCTTAGTTTAGATAATGTTGGAGCAATTATAGTTGCTACTGGTTTAGATTTAGCAGAAGACATTCATACTTTAAGTATCTACGGTTATCAAAAATATGATAACGTAATCACGGCAATGGAACTTGAGAGATTGATTTGTGCTTCAGGTCCACAGGCAGGCCATTTAAGTAGATTAACCGATGGAAAGCATCCAAAAAAAATCGCTTATCTTCAATGTATTGATTCACGCTCTCAGAAAGGACAAATGTATTGTTCCTCTGTTTGTTGCATGTATACTACAAAAGAAGCTATGATTGCATATGAACACGACAATGAGTTGGAATCTTATGTATTTTATATTGATATGAGAGCTGGAGGCAAAGGATTTCAAAAATTTCTACAAAGGGGCGCTAAAGAATATAATATTAAGTATTTAAAAAGTAAAATTTCTCATATAGATGTTGATAAGGATGATAATCCGATAATCACGTATGAAGATTACGAAACATCTGAAATTAAACAATTAACAGTGGATTTAGTCGTATTAGCAACTTGTATAATCCCATCGAGAGGGATAAATAAATTAGCAGATGTGTTAGGTATTGATTTAGATCATTACGATTACGTGAAAACGAATCCATTTTTACCCGTTGAAACAAGTGCAGAAGGAATTTATACTTGTGGATGTGCTCGGGAACCAATGGATATCCCTCGTTCTGTTGCTGAAGCCAGCGGGGCAGCAGCAAGAGCGGCAGAAGTAATAAAAGGAGGTTAAAAAAACTATGTCCGATAAAGAAGAAGAACCTAGAATTGGAGTATTTGTCTGTTCTTGTGGAAGTAACATTGGAGGGCTTATAGATGTTAAAGCTCTTGCCGAATTTTCTAAAACGCTTCCGAATGTAGTGTTTACTGAGGATAATCTCTATACTTGCTCAGAAACGGGATTAGCACAAATTAAAAACGGAATTAAAGACCATAATTTGAATAGAGTAATTGTCGCATCATGCACTCCAAGAACCCACGAACCTTTATTCCGGGATTGTGTTAAAAAAGAAGGCGTAAACGAATATCTTTTTAATTTTGTAAACATCAGAGACCAAAATACTTGGTGCCATCAGAAATACCCAAAGGAAGCGTTTGACAAGGCCAAAGACTTAATTCGTATGGGTGTAGCAAAAGCAGCAAAGCTGGAAGCACTCGAAAACATTATAGTTGATGCAACTCCTACAGCATTAGTAATTGGTGGAGGTGTTTCAGGGATGACTGCTGCGCTTAGTTTAGCAAATCAAGGATTTGAAACACACTTAATTGAAAGAGAAAATGAATTAGGTGGAAGGCTGAAAACACTGCATAAACTTTTCCCAAATGACCAAGAAGCCCAAATATTATTAGAGAATCTTAAAAAAAATGTTGAAAGTAATAAAAATCTGAAAATACATACTTCAGCACAGGTAAGAAACATAGAAGGATTTGTAGGTAATTTTGAGATAAGAGTTGAGGAAAATGGGAACAATATTGATTTAACTATTGGTGTTATTATTGTTGCCGTTGGAACCTCACTTTTTACACCAACTGGATATTTTGGCTATGATGGTAAGATTCGGATTACACAACATGAATTAGAAAGTAAATTAATAAATAATGATGTTAAAGCCAAAGATATTGTGATGATACAGTGCGTTGGATCTCGTAATGATGAGAGAGTTTATTGCTCAAGCGTGTGCTGTATGACTGCAATTAAAAATGCGCTCATTTTAAAGGAAAACAATCCTAAATCAAATGTATCCATCCTTTTTAGGGATTTATATACGCCTGGTACTCATTATGAAGATTATTATAGAAGAGCTCGAGAAGCAGGTATTGTATTTATTGAATTTTCTCCTGAAAAAGTGCCATCTGTAGAAGAGAGTCAAATAAAAGTATATAATGAATATCTAGGAGAAGACTTGCTAATACCTTATGATCTTTGTGTACTATCAACACCTTTAGTTTCAAATAACGATAATAAAGCTCTAGCACAAATGATAAAAGTTCCGTTAGAAGAAAACGGATTCTTTTTAGAAGCACACGTAAAATTGCGTCCAATGGATTTCGCTACTGCTGGAGTTTTTGTTTGTGGTTCAGCAAAATGGCCTGTCGACATTACGGAATCGATTTCTCAAGGTTATGCGGCAGCGGCAAGAGCGAGTACGATAATTTCTCACGATACAATAGAAGTTGAGGGTGCTACATCATTTTTGCCTGATTACAACAAAAGTTTGTGCACAGGTTGCGAAATTTGTATAAAAGTCTGCCCATATAATGCTATAAACAAGAATGATGAAGGCGATATAGTAATTACTCAAGTTTTATGTCATGGTTGTGGTGTATGTGGTGCTACATGTACTAATCACGCAATTATTATTAGACATTTTACAGACCAACAAATACTTTCTGAAATATACGCATATGGAGGGAAAGAAGTATAATGACGTTTGAACCAAAAGTTTTAGGGTTTTTATGTAATTGGTGTTCCTATGCAGGAGCAGACTTAGCAGGAGTAAGTAGGATTCAATATCCTCCAAACATGAGAGTTATAAGAGTTATGTGTAGTGGGAGGGTTGATCCTGTATTTATTTTTAAGGCTCTTTTAACAGGAATAGATGGAGTTTTTGTCTTGGGTTGTCATCCAGGAGATTGCCATTATTTAGAAGGAAATTACGAAGCAGAAAAGAAATTTATAATGGTACAAAAATTTCTTAAAATGGTCAATTTTGATAAAAGAGTAAGATTAGATTGGGTTTCTGCTTCTGAAGGAGCAAGATTCGCTCAAGTCGTTACCGAGTTTATTGAATCAATTCGCGAACAAGGACCTTCCCCCCTTAGTGGAGAAAACATCGATCAAGAGTTATTCAATAACCTAAAAGCTATGGAAAATTCTGTATCAAGTGATAGGATTAGAGCTTTAGTAGGGCGGGAGAGGAAAATTACAGAAGTTGAAAACGAATATGGAGAGAAAGTGCCAATCGATGAATTTAATGCTATTTTTGATGAAGCAATCCACGATGAATTTGTAAGACAAAGAATTTTATTATCATTAAGTACTAAAGTTCTCTCGGTTAAGGATTTAGCTGCTGAGTTAAAATTAGATCCAAGTGAAATTTTAGAAAACATGGTAACATTAAAGAGCAGAGGAGAAATAGATTATCAAAGTATTGATGGAAATACTCCGTTATATATGAGAATATAGAGGTAAAAAAAATGGAAAAAGTAGGCGCAGTATTGGTAGTAGGAGCTGGAATTGGAGGATCTCAAACAGCTCTAGATTTAGGTGACGCTGGATTTAAAGTTTACTTAGTTGAATCAACAACAAGCATTGGTGGTGTGATGGCCCAGTTGGATAAAACTTTCCCAACTAACGATTGTGCTATGTGTATTGTAAGTCCTAAATTAGTAGAGACGGGACGTCATCATAATATTGACTTGAGCATAAATTGTAAAATTTTAGATGTTTCAGGTGAAGCAGGTAATTTTACTGTAGAAGTATTAAAAAAAACATTATATGTGAACATGGACAATTGTACGGGATGTGGGGTTTGTGGTCGAGCGTGCCCCGTTGAGGCGATTGACCTATTTAACGAAAAATTGTCTAGTTTCGCTGCAACAGCGGTTAAGTATCCACAAGCAGTCCCACTTGTGTACGCCATAAATAAAGATTATTGTATTGGGTGCGGAATTTGTAAGGGAGTGTGTAAAGCAAATGCTGTAGAATACGATTTAGAAGATACTATTATTGAATTAAAAGTAGGTGGTATTGTATTAGCACCCGGATATGATGAATTCATACCTCCAGAAGGTAATTTGTATGGTTATGGTAAATATAAAAATGTAGTTACAAGTATTGAGTTCGAGCGAATTTTAAGTGCTAGTGGTCCCTATGCAGGAAAAGTATTAAGACCATCTGATGGGGATATACCAGAAAAAGTAGCGTTTCTTCAATGTATTGGATCTCGAGACTTTACAGGAAATGGTCAACCTTATTGTTCTTCTGTGTGTTGTATGTATACTGCAAAAGAAGCAGTAATTGCCCACGAACACATGCATCAGATAAGACCTACAATTTTTAGCATGGATATAAGGGCATACGGTAAAGATTTTGATAAATATATTATTCGTGCGCAAGAAGAATATGGAGTACGCTATATACGAAGTCGTATTTCTTCGGTTAATGAAAATCCAGAAACAAAGGATTTGATATTGAAATACGAAACAGAAGATGGGAAAATTATTGAAGAGAATTTTGAGATGGTCGTACTTTCTGTTGGCTTAAACCCTCCAGATGATGCTAAATATTTAGCCGATAAATTTGGAATTGAATTAAACGAATATAATTTTGCTAAAACGGATATTTTTAATCCCGTTCAGACAACAAGTCCAGGAATTTTTGTGTGTGGGGCATTTTCCTCACCAAAAGATATTCCTGAAACAGTTACTCAAGCCAGTGCGGCTGCAGGCTGTGTTAATGCGTTACTACACGAAAAAAGAGATACTTTAATTACAGAAAAGACATTACCACCAGAGATATTTGTAGCCGGTCAGCCACCTAGAATAGGCGTTTTTGTATGTCATTGTGGAGTGAATATTGGAGGATATGTAGATGTTCCGCAAGTAGTGAAGTATGCAAAGTCTCTTCCAAATGTGGTTTTAGCAGATCAAAACTTATATACGTGCTCGGCTGACACTCAAACAATAATTAAGGATAAAATTAAAGAATACCATTTAAATAGAGTTATCGTAGCTTCTTGTACTCCAAGAACTCACGAACCATTATTTCAAGAAACTATTAGAGAAGCTGGATTGAATAGATACTTATTTCAGATGGCTAATATTCGAGATCAATGTAGTTGGGTTCATATGAATCAATATAAAGAGGCTACAGAGAAATCAATGGATCTCGTAAGAATGGCAGTTAATAAAGCGAGAAACATTCAACCATTAGAAAGAATTAAACTGGGAGTTACTCCTAAAACTCTTGTAATAGGGGGGGGTATTTCTGGGATGGTTGCTGCTCTTAATTTTGCGGATCAGAATTTTGAAACATTTTTAGTAGAAAAAGAAGCGGAATTAGGAGGTTTTGCTCGAAATATATATACAACGCTTGAAGGGGGAAATGTCCAAGCCTTCCTATCAGACTTGATTGAAAAAGTGAAAACACACGCAAATATCCATATTTTCACCAATGCTGAAATAGAAATTATTAATGGGTATGTTGGTAATTTTAAATCAGTGATAATTCACGGACCAGAAAAGACTAGAGCAGAATTTGAACATGGAGTAGTAGTTGTAGCAACAGGCGCAAACGAATATGAACCTAATGAATTTTTATATGGTACAAATGATAACATCATCACTCAATCTGAATTCGAGAAGGTAATAAACACGACTGATGATATTAAAGATAAAAAATCAATTGTTATGATTCAATGCGTAGGGTCGCGAAACGAAGATCATCCTTATTGTAGTAAAATGTGTTGCGCGGAGGCAATTAAAAACGCAATAGTTGTTAAAAAACAAAGCCCTTCTACTGAAATTGTTATTTTATTTAGAGATATCAGAACCTATGGATTTAAAGAAAAGTATTACAGAATGGCCCGTGAGATAGGAATCGTATTTATTCGTTATGATGAGGATAATCCACCAACAGTTGTGCCAGAAGACTCAAAATTAAGAGTAAATATAGTTACACCTAGTAAAGATAACATTCTAATAGACTCAGATATGGTAGTGTTAAGTGTTGGAATAGTAGCCCAAAAAGAAAATAACGAGGAACTAGGCAAACTGTTAAAAGTACCTTTAAATGACGATAATTTTTTCTTAGAGGCACATGTCAAGTTAAGACCCGTGGATTTTGCTACAGAAGGAGTCTTTGTATCGGGTTTAGCCCACTGTCCTAAAACAATTGAGGATTGTGTCTCTCAAGCAAATGCAGCGGTTTCAAGAGCATGTACAATTCTCTCAAAAGATGAAATTGAAGCCGAAGGCAAAATTGCAGCCATAGATCCTGCTAGATGTAGTGGTTGTGGGATGTGCATAGATAATTGTGCTTATAATGCGATAGAATTAATTGAAGATAGAAGATTCGGTACCGTTGCCATTATCAATAGCGCTCTATGTAAAGGGTGTGGTGCATGCTCAGGAAATTGTAGATGTGCTGCTATAGATGTTGCAGGTTTTTCCTCTGAACAAATATATGCTATGATAACAGGGAGGTTATAAAAATGACAGAAGAAGTTGTTGAATCAAAACAAGATGGAAGTAAGAAATGGGAACCGAAAATTATCGCTTTTCTGTGTAATTGGTGTTCCTACGCCGGAGCAGATTTAGCGGGCGTAAGTCGAATCCAATACCCACCAAATATTAGGATTGTACGGGTCCCGTGCTCTGGAAGGATTAACGCTTATTTTATTATAAAAAGTTTAACTGATGGCTGGGACGGAGTTCTCATTTCTGGATGTCATCCCGGCGATTGCCACTATATTAGCGGAAATTTGGTTGCCCGAAGAAGATTTGCGATATTAAAAGAACTTTTAGAGTTTTTTGGCATCGAACCCGGGAGAGTTAACTTTATGTGGGCTTCTGCCGCAGAAG
>JAHLWV010000329.1 GCA_019057735.1 Promethearchaeota archaeon
TCATCCTGATAGGGATGCATCTCTGCTACCTTTTCTGAACTAGCAAATTGCTCATGTATTTTAGGACTATATTTCATCGTACAGGTTCCCTGCCCGATATCAATATTAAAATCCATGCCTAAAGTCTCTTGCGAGAGACGTAAAAAATGCCTTAATACTTGTGGTTGAGAAAGAGCAGGTAATTGGGGTGCATTTTTTCTGCGCATAGACTTTGGAATAGAAGAAATACCGTCACCTACGGTTTCAGTTATCTTTTTATCTACTTCAGGAACAAGAATTGCCCTCTCCCCATTTCTATTTAATTCATAAATAATAGGCTCGTCCCAACAAACTGCATGATAATTTCTCAATTTAGTTTTCATATTCATTCCCATAATTTAAAATACCTCCTTCAGAGCAAAAACAAGTTTATCAATATCCTCTTTAGTATGTATCTCTGTGACACAATACAAGGCACTCTGACCGAATTGAGGAAAATCTTTAGATAAATCTTTACCTCCAAAAATTCCTTTTTTAAGTAAAGCTTTATTAACTTCTTTTATATTCTTACCACTGTTATTAAAATCTACCACAAACTCACTATAATTAGCAGCTTGGAATACAGGTACCTTTACTCCCTTTATTTTTCCAATTTCCTTTTGAGCATAAAGAGACCTCTGTATAATTCCTTTGCCCAATTCCTGCATACCTTCTGGCCCCATTACGGCTAAGTAAACACTTGCTGCAATGCCCCACAAGGCTGCTGCAGTCCCGACAAATTCCTTCGAACTCTCTCTATTTGCAAAAGAGGTTCTTTCCCACATAACATCTCCAAAACCCCACTCACCATTTTCTGTTGGCGCTATCCCAAATAGCCTTGAAGGATATTCACTTACAAACTCTTTTTCATCTCTTGTAGCGATGAATCCCGCAACTCCTCCACCGTAATTCATATGAATTCCCAGTGGCTGAAGGTCTCCGCATACAATATCAGCTCCATAATTGATAGGAGGTGTTAACACGCCTAAGGAGCTCGGGTCCACACCAACAAGAAAAAGGGCCCCTGCTTTATGAATAATCTCAGAGAGTTTAGCACCGTTTGATTCTATTGAACCTAAATAAGATGGATTTTCAATATAAACTCCTGCAGTTTTATTTGATATTTTTTTCTCAAGATCATTAATATCTGCCAATCCAGTTTTAGAGTCAAAATCAAGCATTACTACATTTACATTTGGATTACAATAGTTTTTAATAACAAGTAATCTATTGGGGTTTATTATTTTAGATACGATCACTTCATTACGACCGGTGATTCTGCAAGACATACGTAATGATGTTGAAGCAGCCTGTGACCAATCGTATGTTGGAATGCTTACAACATCCATTTCCAGCATATCTCCCATCATGCTCGCATACTCAAAACCTGCTTGGAATCTTCCGTGGTCTTCATATGGTTCACCTGCATAAGCAGTTAAAAATTCAGATCTATGGATAACTTCATCAACTACTGCCGGCACATAATGTTGCCAGCAACCTGCCCCTAAAAAATTAATATTTTCTTTGCATGTTGAATTTTTTAATAGAATACTCTCTACATGCCTCTTCAGCTCACACTCCGAAAGAAAAGGTTTCGGTAGATTCATTTTTTTATGAAGTAATAATTTTTCAGGAATATCACTAAAAAGCTCATTTATACTGTTAACTCCTATTTCTTGTAGCATCTCTTTCTGTACTTGTGGTTCTGAATTTGGAATATAAGGATAAACTATTTTCTTTGAGTTCATGCTAATCCACCACCATCTACCACGAGATTACTACCTGTTACCCACATAGACATATCGCTTGCATAGAAAAAAACAGCCTTAGCTACGTCTATAGGTGTGCCAATACGGTTTAGAGGTCTATCCGCGCATTTAGCAAGAAATTTTTTTTCATCAAGACCAAGTTGAGCACACTCGCTCCTTAATAACGGAGTATCAATGTCTCCCGGGCAGACACAGTTAACCCTAATGTTTTGCGCTCCATGATCTATTGCCATAGCCCTCGTGAGATTCCAAACACCACCTTTTGCAGCACAGTAAGAAACCGCATTTTCTCCACCTTTAAGGCCCCAACCAGAGCCAATATTTATTATACTTCCTCCTCCGCCTTCTGCCATTATTGGAATAATATATTTCGACATAAGGTAAATACTTTTTAGAGTAACATTAATGGCAAGATCCCAATCTTTTTCAGGAAGATCTACCGTATTCTTACGATATATAATACCCGCACAATTTACCAAAATATTAATTTTGCCAAATTTTTCTTTCGTTATATTAGCAACATTTTGGCAATCAACTATTTTAGTTACATCACACTTTAAAAATTCAGCCTTATTTCCTAATTTTACAATCTCCTCCTTTGCGATATTCCCCTTTTCTTCATTAATATCAAGTAGTACAACTATGGCTCCCGCTTCGGCAAGAAACTTTGCAGTTCCATTACCTATTCCGGAAGCAGCACCAGTTATCATCGCTACCTTACCCGACAAATCAAATAATTTTTCAAAATCTTGTTTCATATAAATTCCCCCCTTTGACAAAATAATGTATACATAGTATACTTTGTATACACTATTTTGTCAAACTTAAAGACAAGATTAGAAGAAATGAAATCAGAAAATGAATATGTTATACTAAAAATATAAAAAACCAAGAAAAACAACCAAATACAGACAAGTTCAAGCAATTTTCTATGAGGACTCATATCGGTTTTCAAGTATATCTTTATATGAATCATTAAGGGGTGAGGAAAAATATATGATATTAGATAAAGATAACATATCTACCAAAAAGGTTAATTATGTATATCAGGAGTTACGCCATCGTATCTTCTTAAAAGAGATAAAAGCAAACCAACGACTTCCCGAAATTAGTATAGCAAAACAACTAAATGTCAGCAGGACACCTATCCGTGAAGCTTTTCGCAAACTTGCAGAAGAGGGATTAGTGATAATCAGGCCGAATGATGGAGCAAATACTATTTCCCCTTCTATAAAAGATATTAAAGACGCGTACGAAATCAGAGAACAACTTGAATATTTTGCAATAAAACAATCAGTAAAGCAAATTACCCCTCTACAACTTTGTCTTCTTGAAGAGAACATTCAAAAAGAGGAACGTATATTTCAGGAACGCAACCTTGAAGCTTATTTAGATATAAACACACATTTCCATAGAATTATTGCTGAATCGAGTAATAATAAATTATTAGCAGATTACATAGAAAATATCTTAAAACGTACTTATATCTATATGATTTTTTATGAGTCATTTTTTGATTTTGACAATAACCCAAGCCTCAATGAACATAGGGCAATTTTGGCTGCCTTAAGAAAGAGAAATGAGAAAAGGGCTGTCAAACTTATGCGTACCCATATATCTTTTTCTTTACAGCAACTAATTAGCATAAAGAAAGAGATTGAGGAAAAAAATCAATAAAAAATCAAAAAAGAAAAAGTATAATATTATTCCTTTTATTTTTATAAAATATGTTATTCCCGCCCGCGCTTTCGCGAGGGTAAACTCCAGTGGGAATCTAAAAAGAATTATTTCTTAAATATCTTTCTGAAACCACCCGTTTCCCAATCCCTCTTCCT